>NZ_QTQM01000005.1:0-266652 GCF_003854225.1 Burkholderia sp. Bp8986
GTCCCCTTCGTCTAGAGGCCTAGGACATCACCCTTTCACGGTGAGTACAGGGGTTCGAATCCCCTAGGGGACGCCAGATTCAGCGGCGTTTCGTAGAAGTGTCGCGAGGCTTGCAGGAACGTAACCGACGTCCTGCAGGTAACGGTGCAGAAAGTTGGAGCGGTAGTTCAGTCGGTTAGAATACCGGCCTGTCACGCCGGGGGTCGCGGGTTCGAGTCCCGTCCGCTCCGCCAGAAAATGAAAAAGCCCGCCTCGTGCGGGCTTTTTCATTTGCACCGTTGATCGTGCCCGCGTGCGGGCGCGTGACTGCGGAGTGGAGGAAGCCGCCTGCGCGGCTTCCGGCGGGACGCGAAGGGCTGCGCGTGCACGCGCAGCCGCGGCCTGCAGGATGTAGGCGAGTCCCGTCCGCTCCGCCAGAAAATGAAAAAGCCCGCCTCGTGCGGGCTTTTTCATTTGCATCGCCGATCCGGCGCCACTACGAGAAATTCGCGATTGCATCCGCCCGCGACTGCGCTATCGTGGCGGAATGCGTTTTTGACCCCTGCGCGATGCTCGATCCGACCGACCTGCGATTGCTGTATCAGCTCCGGCCCGCGGAGCCTGGCGATTTTCCGTTTGCCGAGGCGCTGACGCACGGCAACATGGGCGGCTATTACAAGCGCCATGGGCTCGTCTGGCGCAGCGACCTGTTCTATGCGAGCTGGCGCGAATCCGAAAACTTCATCCTGGAAGCCGACGGCGAACGTATCGGCGTGCTGCGCGTGACCGAGGAGGGCGATTCGCTGCACATCCGCGACGTGCAGATCGCGGCCGGCCATCGCGGACAGGGCGCCGGCACCTACATGCTCGACATGTCGCATCGCTGGGCGCGCGCCCGCGGGCTGCACGAACTGCAGTTGCGTGTGTTCGTCGACAATCCGGCCGCGCGCCTCTACCTGCGTATGGGCTACCGCGTCACCGGGCCGAGGCTGGCCCAGCTCGGCTCGATTCGCCACATGGTGCGTCCGGTTTGAGCGCGTAACGGTTACCCACGCGGGGGGCCACGCGGCGACGGTCAGCGGGCGGCGTCGATCGCGTCGTCGTCGGGGGCGTCGTCGATTGCGATGCCGTCTTCCGCGCCGCGATGCTCGTAGCCGCGCAGCATGAACGCGCGCGGGCTTTCGCCGAACGCGCGCCGGAACATCGCCGAAAACGCGCTCTGGCTCTGGTAGCCGAGTTCGCGGGCGATATGCGACAGCGGGCGCCCCTGGTTCAACAGCGGAATCGCGCGCGCGAGCAGCGCCTGCTGCCGCCACTGCGAAAAACTCACGCCCAGTTCCTGCCTGAACAGCCGCGAGATCGTGCGCGTGCTCGCACCCACCTCGCTCGCCCAGTGTTCGAGCGATTCCGCATGCGCCGGTTGCGCGAGCACCGCCTCGCACAGCATGCGCAGCCGCTTCTCGTCGGGCATCGGCACCGCGAGCGGCAGCGGTTCGGCGCGGCTCAGCTCGTCGAGCACGAGCCCGCACAGCAGCCGTTCGCGGGTGCCGCTCAGGTCGCGCGCGTCGAGCGCGACGATCAGTTCGCGCAGCAAGCCCGTCACCTCGACCACCCGGCATGCGTCGAGCCCGTCCGGCACGACCGACTCGTCGATGTACAGCGTGCGCAAGTACGCTTCCTCGACGATCACGACCTCGTGCGTGACGTGCGGCGGCACCCAGATCGCGCGGGAAGGCGGCACCATCCATGTCGTCCCGGTCGTCGCGACGCGCAGCACGCCGCGCGATGCATACGCGAGTTGCGCCCACGCGTGCGTGTGCAGCGGGATCCGGCGTCCGGCGTCGACCTGCCGTGCCCGGACACGCATCGGGTGGACGCGGGTCGGCGCGAACTCGGGCGGGATGTCGATGACGTCGTACGGGTTCGATGCGTCGGCTTGGGCTGGCGGGTTCATGGACGATTCGGTCGGCGCGGCGGCGATGCCGTCATTTTAGAAGGCGCCGCGCAGGCGCATGCGGCGGTTTTTCGGCCGATAATGCACGGTTCAAATGAACTTTGTATGGGGCAGCACGTGTGCCGGCCGGCGCAAGCCCTGGCCAGCGTGATGCGTCGCGCCGAAAAGAACCATCGTGCCGCCGGCGCGGTCTATCGATGCGGGCGCGTTTTCGCACAAGCAGCGCCCCAACGACGCCGGCGCCCGCGGCACGGCCGCGACGGCCCGGCACGGCAACACCTGAATCGAAGAGGAGGACCACGATGCGCCATGTATTCGTCTACGGCACGTTGAGAGCGGGAGAAGCCAACGACATCGGCCAGGCGGCCGCGCGGAACGGGATCGCCGCGCCGACGCTGCTCGGGGCGGCCGCACTGCCGGGCGAACTGTACGATTTCGGCACGTATCCGGGCATGGTGCCCGGGCCGGCCGGCCGGTCGCTCGTGTGGGGCGACGTCTACGAGATCGACGAGCGACTGGTGCCCGTGCTCGACGAGATCGAGCGCGTCTATCCGGGCGTCGACACGCTGTTCCGGCAGGAGCCGGTGACCGTCGAACTCGGCGGTCGTGCCTATGCGTGCGTCTACTATCCGGTCGCCGCGCATGCGGCAGCCGACCGTCCGCGCATCGTGTCGGGCGACTGGGTCCAGCACCGGCGCGAGCGGGAAGCCGCCGCCGCATCCGCATAGAGAACCCGCTGCCCAGCAAAGGAAAAGCGCCCCGCGGGGCGCTTTTTTCATGCCGCCGTGTTGCGCGACCGGCGGCGGGCAGGACCGGGCGACCCGGCCCGCGTCGTCAGATTTCCTCGTACAGCGGCAGCGTCAGGAATTCGGTGAAGCCTTCCGACGTCGACATCTGTTCGAAGATCGCCGCGGCACGCTCGTACGGTTGCGTGTTGCCGCCGACCGACCGCTTCACGTTGTCGAGCTCGGCCTTCGCGAATTCGCGCACGAGCTCGGCGGTGACCTTGCGGCCGTCGTCGAGCACGCCCTTCGGCGAGCGGATCCACTGCCACACCTGCGAGCGGGAGATCTCGGCGGTCGCCGCGTCTTCCATCAGGTTGTGGATCGGCACGCAGCCGTTGCCGTCGAGCCAGGCGCCGAGATAGTGGATGCCGACGTTGATGTTGTTGCGCAGGCCGGCTTCGGTGATCGGCGCTTCAGGCTGGAAGTCGAGCAGGTTCTTGCCTTCGATCTGCACGTCGTCGCGTTGCTTCGCGATCTGGTTCGGCTTGTCGCCGAGCACCTTGACGAATTCCTCCATCGCGATGGGCACGAGGCCCGGGTGCGCGACCCAGCCGCCGTCGTAGCCGTCGGTCGCGTCGCGCTGCTTGTCCGAGCGCACGCCGCCCATCGCCTTGTCGTTCGCTTCCGGATCGTTCTTGATCGGGATCAGCGCGCTCATTCCGCCGATCGCCGGCGCATTGCGCTTGTGACAGGTCTTCAGCAGCAGCAGCGCGTACGCGCGCATGAACGGCACCGTCATCGTGATCTTCGAGCGATCGGCCAGGCAGAAGTCGCGGTCGTTCTTGAACTTCTTGATCGCCGAGAAGATGTAGTCCCAGCGGCCGGCGTTCAGGCCCGAGCTGTGTTCGCGCAGTTCGTACAGGATCTCGTCCATCTCGAACGCGGCGAGGATCGTCTCGATCAGCACCGTCGCGCGGATCGTGCCGCGCGGCACGCCGACTGCCTCCTGTGCCGCGACGAAGATGTCGTTCCACAGGCGCGCTTCGAGATGGCTTTCCATCTTCGGGAGGTAGAAGTACGGGCCCGAGCCGCGCGCGATCAGTTCCTTCGCGTTGTGGAACAGGAACAGCGCGAAATCGAAGATGCCGCCGGACACGCGCTGGCCGTCGACCGTCACGTGCTTCTCGTCGAGATGCCAGCCGCGCGGACGCACGATCAGCGTCGCGACCTTGTCGTTCAGCCGGTACGACTTGCCGTTCTGCTCGAGCGAGATCGTGCGGCGCACCGCGTCCTTCAGGTTGATCTGGCCGTCGATCTGGTTCGTCCAGCTCGGCGCGTTCGAATCCTCGAAGTCCGTCATGTACGAATCGGCGCCCGAGTTCAGCGCGTTGATGATCATCTTGCGCTCGACGGGGCCGGTGATCTCGACGCGGCGGCATTGCAGGTCGGCCGGCAGCGGCGCGACCTTCCAGTCGCCCTCGCGGATTGCCTTCGTGTCGGCCAGGAAATCGGGGCGCTCGCCGGCGTCGAGGCGCTTGGTGCGTTCAACGCGGGCCTGCAGCAGCGCCTGGCGGCGCGGCTCGAACGCGCGGTGCAGCGCCGCGACGAGCGCGAGTGCTTCAGGCGTCAGGATCGCTTCGTAACCCGGCTTGATTTCGCCGGTGATCGCCATGCCTTGCGGCAGCGTGATCGGGGTGCTCATGAGTCTCATCTCCTTGGTCGGTCAGTTGCGGTTTCGGTGAAGGGGGAAGGCGGCAGCGCAGCGAACGTCATGCGCCCGGGCCGGGGCGCGCGCGGTTCGCGGGTCTGCCGGACGGGGCCGGGGTGGCGAGGAATGCGAGCAGGTCGGCCATGCCGCTGCCGGTGGCGTCGGGCGGCGCGCCGAGTTCCTCGGCGGGCGCACCCGTGCGGTTGAGCCAGAACGTCGTGTAGCCGAACCAGGCGGCCCCCGCGACGTCCCAGGCGTTCGACGACACGAACACGATGTCGCGCGGGTTCGCGCCGAACGCGGCGGTGCCGAGCGCGTACGCGGCCGGGCTCGGCTTGTACGCGCGTACCGCGTCGGCCGACAGCACGCGATCGAACAGGCCGGTCATGCCGGCGCTCTTGATCGCGATGTCGAGCATCTCCGGGTTGCCGTTCGACAGGATCGCGAGCGGCGGGCGCGGGTCGAGCGCGCGCAGCTTGCGCAGCGCGGGCACCGTGTCGGGATAGGTGGACAGGCACGCGTATTCGTCCATCAGCCGCTTCTCGGCCGCGCTGTTCAGCGCGAGCCCGAGCCTGCGCGCGGAGAACCGCAACGCGTCGAGCGTGATGTCGCGGAACGGGCGATAGCGGGCGCCGGACGGATCGGCGAGCGTGCGCAACTGCGAGTATTCGATTTGCTTGCGTCGCCACAGCCGCGACAACCGGTCCCCGTGACCGGGATACATCTGCTCTGCCGCGGCCACGACCGCATGCACGTCGAACAACGTGCCGAATGCATCGAAGAGGATTGCGTCGGGAGAGGAGAGTGTCGTTGTGGCCGACATAGCCTTGCGCTCCAGTTTCAGAGGTCGGAAACGATTTTATTCGTGCTCGTCAGTGCTAAAAAAGACGCTAAACATCACTTGATCTTTTACTTTCATATACCTAATCTTGACGGCTCAAGCTATTTGAAGGGCGGGAGCGCCGCCCTGCGAGTCATGGACCGGTTCAAACAGATCGAAACGTTCGCCGCGGTCGCGGCGAAGGGCAGCCTGTCGGCGGCCGCGCATGCGGAAGGCGTCGCGCCGGCGATCATCGGCCGCCGCCTCGACGCGCTCGAGGAGCGGCTCGGCGTGAAGCTGCTGGTGCGGACTACGCGCAAGCTCACGCTGACCTTCGAGGGGTCGGCCTTCCTCGAGGATTGCCAGCGGATCATCAACGACATGCAGAACGCGGAGGCGAGCGTGTCCGCCGGCGGCGTGAAGGCGAGCGGCCACCTGCGCATTTCCGCGCCGGCCGGCTTCGGGCGGCGCCACGTCGCGCCGCTCGTGCCCGAATTCAGCGGCGCGCATCCGGACGTGTCGGTCACGCTCGACCTGTCCGACCGGATGGTCGACCTCGTCAACGAAGGGTTCGATTGCGCGGTGCGGCTCGGCGAGCTGCCCGATTCGTCGCTGGTGTCGCTGAAGCTCGGCGAGAACCGGCGGGTGTGCGTCGCGTCCCCCGCGTATCTCGCGCGGCGCGGCACGCCGGCCACGCTTGCGGAACTCGCGCGCCACAACTGCCTCGCGCTTGCCGCGAATGCGAACCAGCAGCGCGGCTGGGCGTTCCAGGAGGGCGACAAGGTGGTGTCGATCCGCGTGAACGGCACGATGGAATGCTCGGACGGCGCGGTGCTGCACGAATGGTGCCTCGCCGGCTACGGCCTGGCATGGCGATCGTGGTGGGAGGTCGGCGACGACATCGCGGCCGGCCGCCTCGTCACCGTGCTCGACGCGTTCGCGGCACCACCGATCGGCATCCACGCGGTGTTTCCGCAGCGCCGTCACCTGCCGCTGCGCGTGCGGCTGTTTCTCGATTACCTGAAACATACGTACGAACGGCCGGGGTATTGGGGCGAGTAGGGCGGGGCGAGCAGGGCGCACCGGCCCGCGCGTTTCCGATATGAGGGCGAACCCGCTGCCGGCGCCGGTCGCCCGGTTTCGCGCACTACAATCGAAACTGGCATGCGCGACGCGCCGGAGCCGGCCCGCATGGGTTCGCGGTGCGCGCGGTGCGTCTGACGCAGGAGGGCGCGATGTTCCGGCACATCCTCGTTCCAACCGACGGTTCCGAACTGTCGCAGAAGGCGATCGACGGCGCGATCGACCTGGCGCGCGCGGTCGGCGCGCGGGTCACGGCCTATGCGTGCCTGCCGCAGTATCCGTACTCGCCGTTTTCCGAAGTGATCATCGAGCCGCCCGCCGATTTCCGGGCGCGCAGCGAGCGCGAGGCGCGCGCGCACCTGGACGACGTGCAGGCAGCCGCGAAGGCGGCCGGCGTCGATTGCGACAGCTGGACGAGCGTGCATCCGTCGCCGTACCTCGGCATCATCGAGGCGGCCGAACGTGGCGGCTGCGACGTGATCTTCATGGCGTCCCACGGACGCCGCGGGCTCGGCAGCCTGCTGATCGGCAGCGAAACGCAGCGCGTGCTGACCCATACGAAAATTCCGGTGATCGTCTATCGGTAGACGCGGCGCCCGTCGTTCGTAGCCGCCCGGGCGACAGCACGGCGGCGCCGCTGAAAAAAGGGCGCGCCGGACGAAGCCGGCGCGCGTCGTTGCTGGCGGCCACTGGCCGCGCGCGACCGGTCGCGCGACGTCGATCGCGCGCCAGCCGTCTCCTCCCTGATTGTTGTCCGGTGCCGCCGATGCCGCGCCGTCGCGTGACGGGCCGGCATCGGCGTGACGCTTGCGCGCGTTACGCGACCTTCTTGCCGTCGAAGAACTGTTCGTCTTCGGTCGAGCCGTGCAGCGCGGTCGTCGAGGCTTCCCGCTCGACCGTCTGCGTGACCGCGTCGAAGTAGCCGGTGCCGACTTCGCGCTGGTGCTTGACGGCCGTGAAGCCCTTGTCGGCCGCCGCGAACTCGGCCTGCTGCAGTTCGACGAACGCGCTCATCTGCGTGCGGGCATAGCCGTGCGCGAGGTTGAACATCGAGTAGTTCAGCGCATGGAAGCCGGCCAGCGTGATGAACTGGAACTTGTAGCCCATCGCGCCGAGTTCCTTCTGGAACTTCGCGATCGTCGCGTCGTCGAGGTTCTTCTTCCAGTTGAACGACGGCGAGCAGTTGTACGACAGCATCTTGCCGGGGAACTGCTTTTGGATCGCTTCCGCGAATTTCTTCGCGTACTCGAGATCCGGCTTGCCCGTCTCGCACCAGACGAGGTCGGCGTACGGCGCATACGCGAGGCCGCGCGAGATCGCCTGCCCGATGCCCGGCTTCGTGCGGAAGAAGCCTTCGACCGTGCGCTCGCCCGTCAGGAACGGCTTGTCGTTGTCGTCGATGTCGGACGTGATCAGGTCCGCCGCTTCCGCGTCGGTCCGCGCGACCAACACGGTCGGCGTGCCCATTACGTCGGCCGCGAGACGCGCCGCCGACAGCTTCGCGACCGCTTCGCGGGTCGGCACCAGCACCTTGCCGCCCATGTGGCCGCACTTCTTCACCGACGCGAGCTGATCCTCGAAGTGCACGCCCGAGGCGCCGGCCTCGATCATCGCTTTCATCAGTTCGAACGCGTTCAGCACGCCGCCGAAGCCGGCTTCCGCGTCCGCGACGATCGGCGCGAAGAAATCGACGTAGCCTTCGTCGCCCGGATTCTTGCCTTCCGACCACTGGATCTGGTCGGCGCGCGTCAGCGTGTTGTTGATGCGCTTGACGACGAGCGGCACCGAGTTCGCCGGGTACAGCGACTGGTCCGGGTACATTTCGCCCGCGACGTTCGCGTCGCCGGCCACTTGCCAGCCCGACAGGTAGATCGCCTTCAGGCCGGCCTTCACCTGCTGCATCGCCTGGTTGCCGGTCAGCGCACCGAGTGCGTTGACGAACGGCTCTTCGTTGATGAGGTGCCACAGCTTTTCCGCGCCGCGCTTGGCCAGCGTGTGCTCGACGGCGATCGAGCCGCGCAGGCGCACCACGTCCTCAGCCGTGTAGCTGCGCTTGATGCCCTTCCAGCGCGGATCGGTTTCCCATTGCTTTTGCAGTTCCTGTGCCTGTTGCTGTCGCGACATGATGAGCTCCTTGATGCGGTGTGTTGCCAGATCGGTCGAATCGGACGGTGCTGACGCTGTTCTCGAAGCGGGGCGCGGTGCGTGCCGCTTTGAGAAGTCTTGTATAAGAGTCTAGGCAAACCGATCCGAGTGAAACAGGGGCTATACCAGGAAGTTTGAAACTTTTTAATCGTTTTTAATCAACAACTTGTGTTTTGTGTTTCGCAATGAGAAACGATTTTTCCCATCTCGCAATTGTAAGGTTGTGCCGCGCAGCATGATTTTTTACGACGCAAAAAAATTTTCCGCATCGTGAAATTTGGCGCGGGACGAAAAAAAACCGGCGCGGGTGCGCCGGTTTGCCGGATGGGCGGGCGGCCACGGGGGCCGCCGGGGCGTGCTTACGACGCCGAATTGCTGCGACGCGGGCCGCCGCTGCGCTGGCCGTCGCGACGCGGGCCGCCGTCACGGCTGCCGCCCGGCTTGCCGCTCCAGCCGCCGCCATTGCCGCCGCCGTAGCTGCGGCCGTTGCCGCCATGACCGCCGCCCGGCTTGCCGCCGAAACGACGACCGCCGTTACCGCCGCCCGGACGGCCGCGGCCGCCGGTGCCGCGATCGTTGCGCGGGGGTGCCTTGCGGGGCTCGAAGCCTTCGATCACGTTGACCGGCAGCGGCGAGCGCACGAAGCGCTCGATGCGCTTGAGCGCGCCTTGCTCGGCGTGGTGCACGAGGCTCACCGCGGTGCCCGAACGGCCGGCACGGCCCGTACGGCCGATACGGTGCACGTAGTCTTCCGCGAACTTCGGCAGGTCGTAGTTGAACACGTGCGTGATGCCCGGGATGTCGATGCCGCGGGCTGCGACGTCGGTCGCGACCAGCACGCGCACGCGGCGCTCGCGCAGCGCACGGATCGTGCGGTTGCGCGCGCCCTGCGGCAGGTCACCGTGCAGCGCGGCCGATTCGAAGCCGGCGTCGGCGAGACGGCCGGCGAGCTGGTCGGCATCGATCTTGGTCGCCGTGAAGATGATCGCCTGGTCGAGCGCGTCGTCGCGCAGCAGGTGATCGAGCAGGCGGTCCTTGTGGTCGCGATCGTCGACGTAATGGACGGTCTGTGCGATGTTCGCGCGCGATTCGAGGCGCTGCTGGATCTCGATGCGTTCCGGATCCTTCAGCAGGCGGCTCGTCAGCGAACCGATCTTGCCGTCGAGCGTGGCCGAGAACAGCATCGTCTGGCGCGACTCGGGCGTCGCGGCGACGATCGTCTCGATGTCTTCGATGAAGCCCATGTCGAGCATGCGGTCGGCTTCGTCGAGCACGAGCATCTTCAGTTCGGACAGGTCGATGCGGCCGCGCTCGAGGTGATCGAGCAGACGGCCCGGCGTGGCGACCAGGATCTCGGGGTTCTTCGCGAGCAGCATCAGCTGCTGGCCGTAGGCGACGCCGCCGAGGATGCTGACCGTGCGCAGGCGCTTCAGGTGCTTGCCGTAGGTCGACGCGGCCGTGGTGACCTGCATCGCGAGCTCACGGGTCGGCGTCAGCACGAGCAGGCCCGGGCGGGCGACGGGCTGCGGGCGGCGCGCACGGCGGTCGCCCTGATTCGGTTCGCGCGGCGCACGCGGTTGCTGCGCCTGCGCCTTCTGGAGCTGCGCGAAACGTTCGATCGCGGGCAGCATGAATGCGGCCGTCTTGCCCGAACCGGTCGGGCTCGACACCAGCAGGTCCCGACCGGCGATGCCGGCCGGAATCGCGCGCTGCTGGACCGGCGTCGGCTTGGCGTAGCCGGCGGCCTGCAGCGCGGAGACGATCTCCGGCGACAACCCGAGCGACGCGAAAGTCGGCTCGTCCGACGCCGGTTCGACCGCGGCCGGTGCGGCGGCGTTCTCGAGACCGAGCGCCTGGTCGGCGATCGCGTTGAGCGGGCTGGAGTTGATGCTCGAAGTCATAACAATCCTTGAAACACAGTGGGTGAAACGTCGGCGCCAATCGCGCATACCCAAGTCGTCGGATTCAGCGAGCAAATCGGGAAACGGGTGCAATCCGCCGAACCGTCGGCGGATGAGGCATTAGAAGCTGTTTTGGGTGCGGCGCGCTTCTGGAGCGGGGGCCGCCAGCCTAGTTGACGACCGCGAGGGTCGAAGCAGGAGGGGACAGGTTCTAAACCGGATTGGAGCTTAACGCTACGAGGCGTCGGGCCGGAACGGCTTGCGAGCCGAGCGCGGGAGGTGACGCAGCCAGCATTATAGAGATATTTGCTGCGCTGCGCCACTGATTTGATTGCCTATTGATTGACTGTCGCGGCAGGCGGGACAGATCAGGACGCCGTGCCGTTCTTCAGCGATTCGACGAGTTCGATGTATTGCTGCTTCGCCGCATCCTGGGTCGTGCCTTTCAGCGCTTCCCACGCGTCGTACTTGTACTTGCCGACGATGTCGGTGAAGCCCGGCTTGTCGCCGTGCGCGTCGCCGTCGGTCGCCTGCTTGAAGAGCGCATACAGGCGCAGCAGCGTCAGGTTGCCCGGTCGCTCTGTCAGTTGCTTGACGTCGACCTGGGCCTGGTCGAATTGGGCGGTGAGTTCGCTCATCGTGTGTCTCCGTAAGGGTTTCAGGTCGGGCGATCTTAACAAGCGCCGCGCCGCGCGGGGTCGAGCGATCCTTCCAAACCGCCAGCCGCGCGGCGCGCGCATCGCGATCGGGTCCGACCGCCCGTGGGAGCGGGGCGCCGCATTACAATGTCGGCCATGACGCAAACAGTGCTCCTCGCCATCGATACGTCGACCGAATACTGCTCGGTCGCGCTGCTGCGCTCGGCTTTCGCCGATGACGCCGTTTCCACCCCGCAAACCTGGGTCCGCCACGAGCTGACGGGCGCCGTGTCGAGCACGCGCGTGCTGCCGGCCATCCAGGAACTCTTCGCCGAATCGGGCCTCACGTTCGCCGATTGCGACGCGATCGCGTTCGGCGCGGGCCCCGGCTCGTTCACCGGGCTGCGCACCGCGACCGGCATTACGCAGGGGCTCGCGTTCGGGCGCGGGCTGCCGGTCGTGCCGGTCAGCACGCTGCTCGCGTGCGCCGAACACGCGCGGCTGCGCGCACCCGGCACGATGCGCGTGCTGGCCGCGCTCGACGCGCGGATGGACGAAGCGTACTGGGCCGACTTCGCATGGGACGAGCAGGCGGGCGACTGGCGCACGCTACATCCGGCGTCGCTCGATGCACCGGGCGCCGTCGGCGTGCCCGACGCGCCGTTCACGCTCGCGGGCAACGCGGCCGCCGCGTTCGGCGCGCAACTGCCGGCCGCGGCGGCCGCGGCCGTGATCGACGGCGATGCGCTGCCGCATGCGCTGGCGGTCGCGCATGCCGCGCTGCGGGCATTCCGCGCCGGCCGGACGGTACCGGCCGACCAGGCCGCACCCGAATACGTGCGCGACAAGGTCGCGCAGACCACCGCCGAGCGCATGGCCGCACGTGCCGCGCAGACGGACGGAGCAAAAGGATGACGGGCGTCCTGTTGAGCGACCGCTATTTGTCGCCGATGACCGACACCGATCTCGACGAGGTCGTCGCGATCGAGCAGGTCGCGTACGAATTCCCGTGGAGCCGCGGCAATTTCCAGGATTCGTTGCGCAACGGCTATTTCGGCGTGTGCCTGCGGCACGTGACGGGCGCGCTCGTCGGCTATTGCGTGCTGATGCCGGTGATCGACGAAATGCACCTGCTGAACCTGTGCGTCGCGCCGGCCGCCCAGCAGTCGGGCGCGGGCCTCGCGCTGCTGCGCGAAGCCGTGCGCATCTCGCGCGCGGAGGGGCTCGACGGCGTGCTGCTCGAGGTGCGGCCGTCCAATCCGCGGGCGATCCATCTGTACGAGCGCTTCGGCTTCGTGACGATCGGCCGGCGCAAGAACTACTATCCGGCGCGGCATCGCAGCCGGGAGGACGCAATCGTGATGCGTCTGACGCTGAACAAGGACGAAGGGGACGCGCATGGCGTGGGCTGAAGCAGCGCTCGAGGAAATGGGGCTCGCGCAGATCTGGGTGCGGCGCGGGTCGCGCGCGGAAGGCGCCGAAGCGGGTGGCGCGGGGGCCGGGCCGGTTGACGTGCCGGGCGCGGCGGACGATGCGTCCGCCGATGCGTCCGCCGTTGCGGCCGCAACCGTCCCGCCCGCGTCGCGGCCGACGTCGGAGCAGCCGCGTGACACGCAGGCGGCTGCACGCGTGTTCCCGCGCGGCGATATGCCGCTGGCGGATACGCCGCCCGCTGGGGGCGCCGCGCGCTCCGCGGCACCGGCTGCGGAAACGGGCAGCGGCGCGCGTGCCGCGATCGACGAAGAGCGCGCATCCGCCGGGCCGGCATCGTCCCCGGCCGCCGCCGCCGCGGACGACCTGCCGCCGCTCACCGAAGACGATTTCGCGTGGTTCGACGCGCCGCCGCCTGGCGATCCGCTGCCGCCGGCCGAAGCGCGTCCTGCTGCAACGCCGGTCGCGATGCTCGACTGGGATGCGCTCGCCGCACGCGTCGCCGGCTGCACGAGCTGCCGCCTGTGCGAGAAGCGCACCAATACCGTGTTCGGTGTCGGCGATCGGGAAGCGGACTGGATGCTGATCGGCGAAGCGCCGGGCGAGAACGAGGACAGGCAGGGCGAGCCGTTCGTCGGCCAGGCCGGCAAGCTGCTCGACAACATGCTGCAGTCGCTCGCGCTCAAGCGCGGCGACAACGTCTACATCGCCAACGTGATCAAGTGCCGCCCGCCCGGCAACCGCAATCCGGAACCGGACGAGGTCGCGCGCTGCGAGCCGTACCTGCAGCGCCAGGTCGCGCTCGTGAAGCCGAAGCTGATCGTCGCACTCGGCCGCTTCGCCGCGCAGACGCTGCTGAAGACGGACGCGAGCATCGCATCGCTGCGCGGCCGCGTGCACACGTACGAAGGCGTGCCGGTGATCGTCACCTACCACCCGGCGTACCTGCTGCGCAGCCTGCAGGACAAGTCGAAGGCGTGGGCCGACCTGTGCCTGGCGCGCGATACGTTCCAGCGGGCGGAGGGCGCCGCCGCGCACGGGCCGGCCGGACAATGACGCGCGGCGCGGCGGTCGCGTTCGTCGATACGCTGCACGATGCCGCGGTCCGCGATCTGGGCTGGCTCCTCGCGAGCCCGAGCCTGCTCACTGCCGCGCCCGGCGCGCCGCTCGCGCATCCGTGGGCGGATGCGGTCGAGCGGGTGGCCGTCGAAGCGTGGCTCGTCGCGCTCGATGCCGCGCCCGAGCCGCTGCACCGCGCGCTCGACGGGCTGCGGCCCGTGCGACTCGGCCGTTATGCCGAATGCCTGCTCGAGTATTTCCTCACGCACGGGCCGTCGCTGCGGCTCGTCGCCGCCAACCTGCCGCTGCGCAGCAACGGCAAGACGCTCGGCGAGGTCGATTTCCTCGTCGATGCGCCGGGCGGGCTGCGCCTGCACTGGGAACTCGCGGTCAAGTGCTATCTATGCGCGCCGGTGGACGGCGACGCATCGCTCGCGGATTTCGTCGGGCCGAATCTCGTCGACCGCCTCGACCGCAAGCGCAGCCGGCTGCTCGAGCATCAGCTGCGGCTGAGCGATCGCCACGGGTTCGCGCTGCTGGGCTACGGCGCGCCGTCCGATGCGCAGATGTTCATCAAGGGCTGGCTGTTCTATCCGCACGGCGTGCCGCTGCCGCCGGTGGCCGCGGAAATCGCGGCCGATCATCCGCGCGGGTTCTGGCTCACGCACGCGCAGTGGCCGGCGTGGGCATCCGCGCAGCCCGACGGTGCGGCATGGAACGTGCTGCCGCGGCTCGCATGGCTCGCGCCGCGGCGGGTGGCGGCCGACGCCGCGCCCGAACCGCTGGCGCATTCGCTCGAATTGCCGTCCGCCTTGACGGCGCGCCAGGCGCCCGCGCTGATCGGCGTCCATCGACTGGACGGCAACGGCGTATGGCGGGAGACGGCGCGCGGTTTCATCGTGCCGGACGACTGGCCCGCGCGTGCGCAGGCGTTCGCTGCCCAGGACCACTGACGCCGCATCAGCCGGCGCTTACCACCAGCGATGGAAGTGATGGACGGGGCCGACGCCGTGGCCGACGTCGAGCTGGCCGCTCGCGGCGATCGCGCCGGTCAGGTAGGCCTTCGCTTCGCGCACCGCGCTGTCGAGATCGGGCCGCTGCGGCAGCAGCGCGGCGATCGCCGACGACAGCGTGCAGCCCGTGCCGTGCGTGTTGCTGACCGGTACGCGCGTGCCGTCGAACCGCACCGCATGCGCCGCATCGACGAGCCAGTCGGGGCTCGCGGCCGCGTCGGGCAGGTGGCCGCCCTTCATCAGCACGGCGCGCGCGCCGGTCTTCAGCAGCGCCTGGCCTTGCCGGACCATGTCGTCTTCGGTCATCGCGGGCGTGTCGCCGAGCAGGGCGGCCGCTTCGGGCAGGTTCGGCGTGACGACGGTCGCGAGCGGCAGCAGCGCGTCGCGCAATGCGTCGACCGCATCGGGCGCGAGCAGCGCGTGCGAACTCTTCGAAATCATCACCGTATCGAGCACGACGAAACGCGGCGCATGGCGCCGCAGCGCGTCGGCGACCGCGTGCACGATCGCCGTGTTCGCGAGCATGCCGATCTTGACCGCGTCGATTCGGATGTCGTCGAACACCGCGTCGAGCTGCGCGGTCACGAACGCGGCGTCCGGCGCGTGCACGCCGGTCACGCCGCGCGTGTTCTGCGCGGTCAGCGCGGTGATCACGCTCGCGCCGTACGCGCCGAGCGCGGAGAAGGTCTTGAGGTCGGCCTGGATGCCCGCGCCGCCGCCCGAGTCGGAGCCGGCGATCGTCAGGACGTTGGGTATCGGGTGCGTCATGATGGCAAGGCGCCGGTTCGAAGACCGGCGCCGACGGACGGAAACAGGAAGTGTAGCGTCAGTGCCGCGATTCGCCGATCAGCGCGACCGAGTCGAACTGACGCTGGTTCGCCTGGTGGCGGCGCATCACGAGCCACATCGTCAGGCACACGAACGTGCCGAACAGCACGATCACGACGCCGACCGGCACGTCGAGCCAGACCAGCACCGCATACAGGCACAGCATCACGAGCACCGACAGGTTCTCGTTGAAGTTCTGCACCGCGATCGAATGGCCGGCCGACAGCAGCACGTGGCCGCGATGCTGCAGCAGCGCGTTCATCGGAACCACGAAGTAGCCGGACAGCGCGCCGACGCAGATCAGGAAGATGTACGCGACGATCAGGTACACGGGCAGGCGCAGGTGGCCGAAATGCACGGCCCAGTGCGCCGGGAACAGGTCGCGCGTGTAGAACGCCATCAGCATGACCGCGATGCCCATGATGATGCCGACCGGCAGCACGCTGAGCGACTTCTTCAGCGGGATCCGCGCGGCGGCGGCGATCGCACCGCCCGCGACGCCGACCGCGACCACCGCCTGCAGGATCGCGCCTTCGGACAGCGACATGTTGAGCGACACTTCGGCCCACTTCAGCACGATGAACTGCAGCGTCGCGCCCGCGCCCCAGAACAGCGTCGTGACCGCGAGCGAGATCTGGCCGAGCTTGTCGCGCCAGAGCACCATGAAACAGTCGGCGAAGTCGGTGAGGAGCTTGACCGGGCCGCGCTCCTGCTTCGGGTAGCGCGCGCCGGTATCGGGGATCCGCAGATTGAAGATGGCGGCGATCACGTAGATCGCCATGATGATCACCATCGCCGCTTCGGCGGGCGTGGCGATCCAGGCTGGCGTGTGCGCGATCACGTGCGACGCGATGTGCGGGCTGATCAGCGCGCCGCCGAGCACGGTGCCGAGGATGATCGAGCTGACGGTCGTGCCTTCGATCCAGCCGTTCGCGGCGACGAGCCGGTCGGCCGGCAGCAGCTCGGTCAGAATGCCGTACTTCGCGGGCGAGTAGGCCGCGGCGCCGAACCCGACGATGCCGTATGCGATCAGCGGATGGGCGCCGAGCAGCATGATCAGGCAGCCGACCACCTTGATCGAATTGGTGATGAACATCACGCGCCCCTTCGGACGCGAATCGGCGAACGCACCGACATAGGCCGCCAGCACCACATACGACAACACGAAGAACAGCTTGAGCAGCGGTGTCATCCAGTTGGGGGCGTGGAGGTCTTTCAGCAGGGCGATGGCGGCGATGAGAAGCGCATTGTCGGCCAGCGACGAGAAAAACTGCGCGGCCATGATGGTGTAAAAACCTTTTTTCATCTGATGCGATGCTTTCGTCGCTGCGGCAGGGCCGCGTAGGCCGCCTGGTATGCGATCGGCTTATTCCGTTCGAAATGGGTTGTGCGCACGGCTTTATAACACGAAAATACGGCAATTCGGACTAGCAAGATTCCCCGATCGTTCCGCAAATTGTCGGCTTCGGTGCTCAAAAGGCGCGGTAAGCTGATGATTCGCAAGCGTCTTTACGTAAATTTCCCATGCCGCGCCCGATCTCCGCCACCATCCACACCGCCGCCCTCGCGAACAATCTCTCCGTCGTCCGCCGCTTTGCCGGCCCGTCCAAGGTCTGGGCGGTCGTCAAGGCCAACGCGTACGGCCACGGTCTCGCGCGCGTGTTTCCCGGCCTGCGCGGCACCGACGGCTTCGGCCTGCTCGACCTCGACGAGGCCGTGAAGCTGCGCGAGCTCGGCTGGGCCGGCCCCATCCTGCTGCTCGAAGGGTTCTTCCGGTCGACCGACATCGACGTGATCGACCGCTACAGCCTCACGACCACCGTCCACAACGACGAGCAGATGCGGATGCTGGAGACGGCGCGGCTGTCGAAGCCCGTCAACGTGCAGCTCAAGATGAACAGCGGGATGAACCGGCTCGGCTACGTGCCGGAGAAGTACCGCGCTGCGTGGGAGCGCGCCCGTGCGTGCCCCGGCATCGGCCAGATCACGTTGATGACCCATTTTTCGGACGCCGACAACGAGCGCGGCGTCGCCGAGCAGCTCGCGACGTTCGAGCGCGGCGCGGCAAGCATCGCGGGCGCGCGCAGCCTCGCGAATTCGGCGGCCGTGCTGTGGCATCCGGATACGCACTTCGACTGGGTGCGGCCGGGGATCGTGCTGTACGGCGCATCGCCGTCGGGGCTGTCGTCCGACATCGCCGATACAGGCCTGAAGCCTGCGATGACGCTCGCCTCCGAGCTGATCGCCGTGCAGACGATCGCGAAGGGGCAGGCGATCGGCTATGGCTCGACGTTCTCCGCGCAAGCGCAGATGCGCATCGGCGTCGTCGCGTGCGGCTATGCGGACGGCTATCCGCGCGTCGCACCCGAAGGCACGCCCGTGATCGTCGACGGCATCCGCACGCGGATCGTCGGCCGCGTGTCGATGGACATGATTACCGTCGACCTGACGCCGTGCCCGCAGGCCGGCGTCGGCGCGCGGGTCGAGCTGTGGGGCAACGCACTGCCGATCGACGACGTCGCGCGCCATTGCGGGACCATCGGCTATGAACTGATGTGCGCGGTCGCCGCCCGCGTACCGGTGCGCGCGGAATAAGGGCAGCACGCGTGGCCAAACAGAAAACCGTCTACGTCTGCAGCGAGTGCGGCGGACAAACCCCGAAGTGGCAGGGGCAATGCCCGTCGTGCCAGGCCTGGAACACGCTCGTCGAATCGGTCGCCGAGTCGCCGGCCGCCCATCGCTTCCAGTCGCTCGCGAAACGCGCGCCCGTGCAGCGCCTCGTCGACATCGAGGCGGCCGACGTGCCGCGCTTCTCCACCGGCATCGGCGAATTCGATCGCGTGCTGGGCGGCGGGCTGGTCCCTGGCGGCGTCGTGCTGATCGGCGGCGATCCCGGCATCGGCAAGTCGACGCTGTTGCTGCAGTCGCTCGCGGACATCGCGAGCGAGCGGCGCGCACTCTATATCAGCGGCGAGGAATCGGCCGCGCAGATCGCGTTGCGCGCGCAACGGCTCGCACTGCTCGACGGCGGCGCGCCGGCGGCCGAGCTGAAGCTGCTCGCCGAGATCCAGCTCGAGAAGATCCAGGCCGCGATCGACGCGGAACGGCCGGACGTCGCCGTCATCGACTCGATCCAGACCGTCTATTCCGAAGCGCTGACATCGGCGCCCGGCTCGGTCGCGCAGGTGCGCGAGTGCGCGGCGCAGCTCACGCGCATCGCGAAGCAGTCCGGCACCGCGATCATCATGGTCGGGCACGTGACGAAGGAGGGCAACCTCGCGGGCCCGCGCGTGCTCGAGCATATCGTCGACACGGTGCTGTACTTCGAGGGCGACACCCATTCGTCGTTCCGGCTCGTGCGCGCGTTCAAGAACCGCTTCGGCGCGGTCAACGAGCTCGGCGTGTTCGCGATGACCGAGCGCGGGCTGCGTGGCGTCGCGAACCCGTCCGCGCTGTTCCTGTCGCAGCACGAGCAGGTCGTGCCGGGTTCCTGCGTGCTCGTCACGCAGGAGGGAACGCGCCCGCTGCTCGTCGAGATCCAGGCGCTCGTCGATACGGCCCACGTGCCGAACCCGCGCCGGCTCGCGGTCGGCCTCGAGCAGAACCGGCTCGCGATGCTGCTCGCGGTGCTGCACCGGCACGCGGGCATCGCGTGTTTCGACCAGGACGTGTTCCTGAACGCGGTGGGTGGCGTGAAGATCACCGAGCCGGCCGCCGACCTCGCGGTGCTGCTCGCGATCCATTCGTCGATGCGCAACAAGGCGCTGCCGAAGGGCCTGATCGTGTTCGGCGAAGTGGGGCTGGCGGGCGAGATCCGGCCATCCCCACGCGGCCAGGAACGCCTGCGCGAGGCGGCGAAGCTCGGTTTCACCGCCGCGCTGATCCCGAAGGCGAATGCACCGAAACAGCCGATCGAAGGACTGAACGTGATGGCTGTCGAGCGGATCGAGCAGGCGATCGACCGTGTGCGCGATCTCGAATAGCCGTGGCTGGCCAGCGCCGCCGTGCGTTGGCCACGGTGATCTGTCGCGTAATTGAATGTAATGAATATGTAGGCTGATGTAACCCGCCGGACATCGCTTTTCCCTATCCTTTGCCGGATTGTCGAACCGCGCAATGCGAAGGGAACCTATGTTTAAACAGTATGGGGAAGCGCCGAGCGGACGCAGTTACAACCTGCGCGGCTGCCGTGTGTCGGAGCCGATCGTTCAGCCGTGGGGCGGCGGATGCCGGATCGTCGAATGGATCGACGACGAAGGGCGCCTGGCGCGCCGGGTCGTGTCCGAGGACGTGACGGAAGCGGAGGTCGCCGCGGCGATCCGCCGGCCGACCGAAGGGCGGCGTCACCTGATGGGCGATGACGAGCAGATGCCGCGCGATACGTTGCCGCGGCGTTGAGCGGATGGCGCGGCCGGCGGCCGGCGGACGGCCGACGCGATCACGTCGAACGCAACAATGACAAAGAGGCCGGGCCCGGGCGCCCGGCCTTGTCGTTTCCGCGCCCGGTGCGGCCGGGCGGGTTCGCCGGTCGTGGATCGTGCCTAGGCGTGCGGCCGCCGCTGAAACGACCGGCTGACGGCGCGCCGGGCGCGTTCAGCCGATCTGCTCGAGTTCTTCCTGCACGGCGAGCCAGTCCGCCTCGACCGTTTCGAGCCGGGCATTGACCTCGCCCAGCTTGCGGATCGCTTCGGTCAGTTCCGTCTTGCGCGCGGCTTCGTAGCTCGCCGGATCGGCGACGAACGCGTCGAGGCGCGCCTTCTCCGCGTGCAGCGTTTCCATTTCCCTTTCGAGCTTCGTGATGCGGTTCTGCAGCGGTTTCTTCAGCTGCGACAGCCGCTGGCGCTCCTCGGCCGCCTGACGCTTCTGATCCTTGCGGTTGATGCCCGGATCCGTGCCCGCTGCCGCCGCGCTGTCGGCCTTCGCGGCCGCGCGTTGCTCGGCCGCATGCTGCAGCAGCCAGTCGCGGTAATCGTCGAGGTCGCCGTCGAACGGCTGCAGCCGGTGCTTCGCGACGAGCATGAACTGGTCGGTGGTCGCGCGCAGCAGGTGGCGGTCGTGCGAGACGAGGATCAGCGTGCCTTCGAACTGCGCGAGCGCCATCGTCAGCGCGTGACGCGTCTCGAGGTCGAGGTGGTTGGTCGGCTCGTCGAGCAGCAGCAGGTTCGGTTTCTGCCAGATGATCAGCGCAAGCGCGAGCCGCGCCTTCTCGCCGCCCGAGAACGGGCCGACCGGGCTCGTCGCCATGTCGCCGGAGAAATTGAAGCCGCCGAGGAAGTCGCGCAGTTCCTGCTCGCGCGTATCGGGGGCGAGCCGTGCGAGATGCGCGAGCGGCGAGTCGTCCTCGCGCAGGGTTTCGAGCTGGTGCTGCGCGAAATAGCCGATCGTCAGCCCCTTGCCGTCGCGCACGTGGCCCGACAGCGGCGCGAGCGTGCCGGCCAGCGTCTTGATCAGCGTCGACTTGCCCTGGCCGTTCGCGCCGAGCAGGCCGATGCGCTGGCCGTTCTGGATCGACAGCGCCACGCGTTCGACGATCGGGATGTCCGTGCCGTCCTCGGCGTGGTAGCCGCAGCGGACGTCTTCCATCACCATCATCGGGTTCGGCGCGGCGTCGGGCGTGCGGAATTCGAACGTGAACGGCGACGCGATGTGCGCGGGCGCGATCAGCTCCATCTTCTCGAGCGCCTTCATCCGGCTTTGCGCCTGCTTGGCCTTGGTCGCCTTGGCCTTGAAGCGGTCGACGAAGCTCTGCAGGTGCTCGATCGTCTTCTGCTGCTTTTCGTACGCGCTTTGCTGCAGCGCCAGCTGCTGCGCACGCAGCACTTCGAACTGCGAGTAATTGCCGCCGTAGCGCTTCACCTGGCGATTTTCCAGATGCAGCGTGACGTTGCAGATCGAGTCGAGGAATTCGCGGTCGTGCGAGATCACGACGAGCGTGCCGGCGTAGCGGTGCAGCCAGTCTTCGAGCCAGACGATCGCGTCGAGGTCGAGGTGGTTGGTCGGTTCGTCGAGCAGCAGCAGGTCGGAGCGACACATCAGCGCCTGCGCGAGGTTCAGCCGCATGCGCCAGCCGCCGGAGAAGCTGGCGACCGATTCGCGCGTCTGCGCGAGCGTGAAGCCGAGGCCGAGCAGCAGCGCTTCGGCGCGCGCGGGGGCCGTATAGCCGTCGGCGTCGGCGAACGCCGCGTGCGCGTCGGCTTCGGCCGCGCCGTCGTGCGCGGCCGAGGCGGCGGCGATACGCGCCTCGATCTCGCGCAGCGCGGTGTCGCCGTCGAGCGTGTAGTCGAGCGCGGAGCGGTCGACGGCGGGCGTTTCCTGCGACACGTGGGCGATCCGCCACGACGGCGGCATCGCGAAATCGCCGCCGTCGGAATGCAGCTCGCCGCGCAGGACCGAGAAGAGCGTCGATTTGCCGGCGCCGTTCGCGCCGATCAGGCCGGCTTTCTCGCCGGGATTGAGCACGAACGAGGCCGACTCGAACAGCGGCTTGGTGCCGCGCGCAAGGCTGAACTGATTGAAACGGATCACGGCGGGAATGACTGACCAAAACCGCTATTCTAGACTGCGCGCGCGTCGCCCCGGATATCGGCCGTTCGGCAGGTGCCGCAACGGCGCGATTTCGCCTAGACTCCACGTCGATACGGTTTCGTAAAAGGAGTGCCCGATGTCCACCCTGTATTCGTTCAGCGCAGAGACGCTCGCCGGTGCGCCGGCGTCGCTCGACGCGTATCGCGGCAAGGTGCTGCTGATCGTCAATACCGCGAGCGAGTGCGGTTTCACGCCGCAGTATGCGGGCCTGCAGAAGCTGTATGACCAGTACGCGGCCCGCGGTTTCTTCGTGCTCGGCTTCCCGTGCAACCAGTTCGGCAAGCAGGAGCCGGGCGACGCCACGCAGATCGGCGCGTTCTGCGAGCGCAACTACGGCGTCACGTTCCCGATGTTCGCGAAGATCGACGTGAAGGGCGACCACGCGCATCCGCTGTACCGCTACCTGACCGACGAGGCGCCCGGCATCCTCGGCCTCAAGGCGATCAAGTGGAATTTCACGAAATTCCTGATCGACCGCGACGGGCGGATCGTCAAGCGCTACGCGCCGTCGACGAAGCCCGAGGAAATCGCCGCGGATATCGACAAGCTGCTTTGACGGTTCGATGCGGCGAGCGGGCGGTTCGGATCGAGCCTGCCTGGGTCGCGGCGCCGGGGCATGCCGTGCGAAAGCATGCGCCGCCGGGCGGCGGCGCGGGGCCTGCGCTCGCGCAACCGCTACAGGATCGGCGCGAACAGGCGCGCGACGTGCATTGCGATACGCCGCCACGCGGGCGAGTGCCGATACTCGTTCGCATCGACTTCGTAGGCCAGCGCGAAATCGGCGTCGAGCATCGCTTCGACTTCGGCGGCGAACGCGCGGTCGACGGTCAGCACCATGATTTCGAAGTTCAGCCGGAACGAGCGGTTGTCGAGATTCGCGCTGCCGATGGCGGCCGCGACGCGGTCGATCAGCAGCACTTTCTGATGCAGGAAGCCGGGCCGGTAGCGAAACACCTTGACGCCAGCGTCGACGAGATCGCGCGCATAGAGCTTCGACGCTTCGAACACCACGTAGTGATCGCGCCGGCTCGGAATCAGGATGCGCACGTCGACGCCGCGCATCACCGCGAGCTTCAGCGCGGCGATCACCGCTTCGTCGGGCACGAGATACGGCGTCGTGATCCAGACCCGTTCGCGCGCGGCGTTGATCGCCTCGACGAAGAATAGCGAGCCGGTTTCCTGCTTGTCGGCCGGCCCCATCGGCACGGCGAGGCAATGCATCGCGTCGTCGGGCAGCGCCTCCGGCGGCGCGGCGAGCGGCGGCAGCGTCTGCGTGGCCCAGTGCCAGTCTTCGGCGAACACGTACTGGATGCTGGCCACCACCGGGCCGCGAATCTCGATATGGGTGTCGCGCCACGGCGACAGGCGCCGGTTCGCACCGAGATATTCGACGCCGACGTTGAGGCCGCCGACGAACGCGCGATTGCCGTCGACGACGACGATCTTGCGATGGTTGCGGAAGTTGAGCTGGAAGCGGTTGACGAACTTGCGGTGGGTCGCGAACGGATGGACCTCGACGCCGCCGCGGCGCAGCGTGTCGACGTAGCCGCGCGGCAGGTCGAAGCTGCCGATGCTGTCGTACAGCAGGTAGCAGCGCACGCCGGCCGCCGTGCGGGCGAGCAGCGCGTCGCGCAGCATCTGGCCGAGCGCGTCGTCGCGCACGATGAAGAACTGGACGATCACGTAGTCGCGCGCGGCGTCGATCGCCGACAGGATCGCCGAGAAGGTTGTGTCGCCGTTCACGAGCGTGCGCACCGCATTGCCGCCGACGAACGGCATTCCACCCAGCCGCGTGAGCGCGAGCACGGCGGCCCGGCCGATCGCGTCGGCGGCCTGCCCGTCGGTTGCGTCCGCAGCGAGCCATGGCGCGCGCGGTGCGTGCGTGCGCAGCGCTTCCATCTCGTGGCGTCGTGCATCGACGTAGCCGGAGAACTTGCTGCGGCCGAGGAACAGGTACGGGATGAGTGTCAGGTACGGCATCGCGGCGAGCGACACGGCCCATGCGATCGCGCCTTGCGACGTGCGGGTATTCATGAGCGCATGACACGCCGCGATGATCCCGAGCACATGGATGGCCAGGACCAGGGTGCCGAGATGTAGCCAGTCGAGGGTCATGGGCGCGTGACGGACTCCTGAAGTCGTGCGGCGCGACGGCCGCGTACGCGCATCTTACCCAACCGTGCGGGACAGCGGTGTGCCGTACCGCACGGTTCGGTCGCGGCGCGCCGTCAGGCCTTGCGCGGCAGGTCCGACGCCTGGATCAGGAACACGGCGTCGTCGCCCGCGCTGGTGGGCAGCCACGTGAGCTCGAGGCCGCCGAACGCGGCTTCGACGTGCTCGCGCTCGTTGCCGATCTCGACGACGAGCACGCCGTCGTCGTGCAGCCAGTTGTGCGCTTGCCCGATGATGCGCCGCACGATGTCCATCCCGTCGTCGCCGCCCGCGAGCGCCATTTCCGGCTCGTGCCGGTACTCGGGCGGGAGGGCCGCCATCGACGTCGCGTTCACGTACGGCGGGTTCGTCAGGATCACGTCGTAGCGCGTGTCGGGTTCGGCGCGGAACGCGGGCAGCGGCGTGTAGAGGTCGCCGCGATGCAGGGTGATGCGATCGTCGAGGCCGTAGTCGCGCACGTTGATCTCGGCGACTTCGAGTGCCTTCTCGGACAGGTCGACCGCGTCGATCTCGGCATTCGGGAACGCGCTGGCCGCGAGGATCGCGAGGCAGCCGGAGCCGGTGCACAGCTCGAGCACCGCGCCGACCTGCTCGGGATCGGCGACATACGGCTGCAGCCCGTCGTCGAGCAGTTCGCCGATGAACGAGCGCGGCACGATCACGCGCTCGTCGACGTAGAAGCGGTGGCCATGCATCCACGCTTCATGCGTGAGATACGCGGCCGGCACGCGGTCGGTCGCGCGCCGTTCGATCACCGCGAGCACGGCCGAGATTTCGTCGGGCAGCAGGCGGGCATCGAGGAACGGCTCGAGCGTGTCGAGCGGCAGGTCGAGCGTGTGGAGTACGAGGTAGGCGGCTTCGTCGTATGCGTTGTCCGAGCCGTGGCCGAACGCGAGCTTCGCCTTCGAGAAGCGCGTGACCGCATAGCGCAGCAGGTCGCGAACAGTTGCAAAAGGTGTCGTCATGCGAGGCTCCGTCAGGCGATCAGTTGTTCGAGCACGCGGCGGTACACGTTCTTCAGCGGGTCGACGAAGCGCACGTCGATGTGCTCGTCGATCTTGTGGATGCTGCCGTTCGGCGGACCGAACTCGATCACCTGCGGGCAGATGCGCGCGATGAAGCGCCCGTCGGACGTGCCGCCCGTCGTCGACAGCTCGGTCGTGAGGCCGGTCTCGGCGCGGATCGCGTTCTCCAGCGCGTTCGACAGGTCGCCGCGCGGCGTGAGGAACGGCAGGCCGCTCACCGACCACTTCAGCGAATATTCGAGGCCGTGCTTGTCGAGGATCGCATGCACGCGCGCCTGCAGGCCCTCGACGGTGCTCGCCGTCGAAAAGCGGAAATTGAACATCAGGTCCGCGTGGCCGGGGATCACGTTGGTCGCACCGGTGCCGGCGTGCAGGTTCGACACCTGCCAGGTGGTCGGCGGGAAGTATTCGTTGCCTTCGTCCCACTGTTCGGCGGCGAGCTCGGCGAGCGCCGGCGCGAGCAGGTGGATCGGGTTCTTCGCGAGGTGAGGGTAGGCGATGTGGCCCTGCACGCCCTTGACGATCAGTTCGCCCGACATCGAGCCGCGGCGGCCGTTCTTCACGACGTCGCCGAGTTCAGCGGTCGACGTCGGCTCGCCGACGATGCAGTAGTCGAGACGTTCGCCGCGCGCTTCGAGCAGCTCGACGACTTTCACGGTGCCGTCGGTGGCCGGGCCTTCCTCGTCGCTCGTGATCAGGAACGCGATCGCGCCGCGGTGGCCGGGGTGGGCCGCGACGAATTCCTCGGACGCGACGACGAACGCCGCGAGCGACGTCTTCATGTCGGCCGCGCCGCGGCCGTACAGCTTGCCGTCACGATGCGCGGGAATGAACGGCGGCGAGGTCCACTGCTCGAGCGGGCCGGTCGGCACGACGTCGGTGTGGCCCGCGAACGCGAGCAGCTTGCCGTCGCGGCCGTCGGCGCCGCGCTTGACGGCCCACAGGTTGGTCACGCCGTGCGACGCGATGGTTTCGCATTCGAAGCCGAGCGCGGCGAGGCGCTCGGTCATGATCTGCTGGCAATGCTGGTCGTCGGGCGTGACGGACGCGCGGGCGATCAGCTGTTCGGTAAGGGCTAGGGTGGCGGACATGGTTCGGACCACTTTCGATAAAAAATGCCGGCGCGGTGGCCGGCAGCGATGAGGCGTCGTGTGCAGCGCGGGCGCCGCGCGGGCCGCCCTAGGCGGCAAACAGCGCCGCGTACTGATCGGCCACGAAGCCGAGCGATTTCACGCGGCCGTTGACGACGAGCACGGGGCGCTTGATGACCGACGGCTTGTGGATCATCAGCGCAACCGCGCCGGACTTCGTTTCCGCAGCCGCCTTCATGGCGTCGTCCAGGCCGCGCCACGTCGTGCCGCGCTTGTTCACGAGCGCGTCGAGCGATACGTCCTTCAGCCAGTCTTCGACCAGCGGTGCGCTGACGCCGAGCTTCTTGAAGTCGTGGAACTCGAACTCGACGCCGTGATCGTCGAGCCACACGCGGGCCTTCTTCACGGTGTCGCAGTTCGGAATGCCGTAGACGACCACGGTGCGCGGCTTCGCCATCAGTCGCCTCGCAGCAGCTCGTTCAGACCGACCTTCGCGCGGGTCTTCGCGTCGACCTTCTTCACGATCACCGCGCAGTACAGGCTGTGCGAGCCGTCCTTCGACGGCAGGTTGCCGGCGACGACGACCGAGCCGGCCGGGATGCGGCCGTAGCTGACTTCGCCCGTTTCGCGATCGTAGATCTTGGTGCTCTGGCCGAGGTACACGCCCATCGAGATCACCGAGTTCTCCTCGACGATCACGCCTTCGACGACTTCCGAGCGCGCGCCGATGAAGCAGTTGTCTTCGATGATGACCGGGTTGGCCTGCAGCGGCTCGAGCACGCCGCCGATGCCGACGCCGCCCGACAGGTGCACGTTCTTGCCGATCTGCGCGCACGAGCCGACCGTCGCCCACGTGTCGACCATCGTGCCTTCGTCGACGTACGCGCCGATGTTGGTGTACGACGGCATCAGCACGACGTTCTTCGCGATGAACGAGCCGCGGCGCGCGATGGCCGGCGGCACGACGCGGAAGCCGCCCGCGGCGAAGTCTTCGGCCGTGTAGTTCGCGAACTTCGACGGCACCTTGTCGTAGAACTGCGAGTAGCCGCCCGCCGGCATCGGTGCGTTGTCCTCCAGGCGGAACGACAGCAGCACGGCCTTCTTCAGCCACTGATGGACGGTCCAGTTGCCGTCGATCTTCTCGGCGACGCGCAGTGCACCCTTGTCGAGCTGCTCGATCGCGTGCGCGACGGCTTCGCGGACGTCGGCGGGCGCGGCCTTCGGCGACAGCTCGGCGCGGTTTTCCCAGGCGGTATCGATGATTTGCTGAAGTTGTTGCGACATGTTCGTTTTCGCAGGAGATGAATGGAATTGATCGGGATGGACGTCTTACCGCGCGAGAGCCCGGCAGAAATCGACGATGCGTTGCGCGCCCTCGACGCATTCGGGGGTGCCCGCGACGAGCGCGATCCGGATGAAATCGCGGCCCGGATTCGTGCCGTGCGCATCGCGCGCGAGGTACGAGCCGGGCAGAACCGTCACATTATAGTCGGCGTACAGGCGGCGGGCGAACTCGGTGTCCGACAGGCCGGTGCGCGCGACGTTGGCCCACAGGTAGAACGCGGCGTCGGGCAGCTTCACGTCGATCACGTCGGCCAGCATCGGCGTGACCGTGCTGAACTTCTGCAGGTACAGCGCGCGGTTCTCGCGCACGTGCGCTTCGTCGTTCCACGCGGCGATGCTCGCATGCTGCCAGACCGGCGACAGCGCGGCGCCGTGGTACGTGCGGTACAGCAGGAATTTTTTCAGCAGCGCGGCGTCGCCGGCGACGAAGCCCGAGCGCATGCCCGGCACGTTCGAGCGCTTCGACAGGCTCGACAGCATCACGAGCCGCTCGAAGCCGCGGCCGAGGCGGTGCGCGGCCTCGAGGCCGCCGAGCGGCGGCGCCGCTTCGTCGAAATAGATCTCCGAATAGCACTCGTCGGACGCGATCACGAAACCGTGGCGGTCGGACAGCGCGAACAGCTCGCGCCAGTCGTCGAGCGTCAGCACGGCGCCCGTCGGGTTGCCCGGCGAGCACACGTACAGCAGCTGGGTGCGCGCCCACACTTCATCGGGCACGGCCGCGTAGTCGCACGCGAAGTTGCGCGTCGGGTCGCTGTTCGCGAAATAGGGTTCGGCACCGGCCAGCAGCGCCGCGCCTTCGTAAATTTGATAGAACGGATTCGGACAGAGTACGATCGCCTTCTTGCCATCCGCGCGCGGGCGCGCGTCGATCACCGTCTGCGCGAGCGAGAACAGCGCCTCGCGCGACCCCGACACCGGCAGCACCTGCGTGGCCGGGTCGATTGCCGGCAGCCCGTAGCGGCGTTCGAGCCAGTGTACGATCGACGTGCGCAGCGCGTCCGAGCCGGCCGTGGCCGGGTACGACGCGAGACCGTCGAGCGCGGCCACCGCGGCGTCGCGGATCAGCGCCGGCGTCGGGTGCTTGGGCTCGCCGATGCCGAAGCTGATCGGTTTCAGGTCGCCGGAAGGCGTCACGTCCTTGAACAGGGCGCGCAGCTTTTCGAAGGGATAGGGCTGGAGCGAGTCGAGTCGAGGGTTCACGGGCGAAGCGGCCATCGCGGCCGGTTGGAGCGAAAGGGCGAAAGGGGCGGCGCGGGTGCCGCACGGCTGCGAGCGGGCGCCGACGGCGCGCGGCTCGCAGCGGACGATTATAACGTGACGCAATGCGGTCGCGGCCCGCCGGAACGGCGGCCGGGCCGCTCGAATAAAGGGTAGCGAATCAAATGAATAACGCGGTACGCGGCAGCCTGCCGACGCTGGCCATCCTGATCGGCGCGTCGGTATGGGGCCTGATCTGGTATCCGCTGCGGATTCTCGCGTCGCTCGGGCTCACCGGCACGCTGGCGAGCGCGCTGACGAGCGTGGTCGCGTTCCTGTTCGTGGTCGTCGTGCGGCACCGCACGATCGCCACGCTGCGCTGGCACTGGGTGCTGCCGGGCATCGCGATCACGGCGGGCGTGACCAACCTCGGTTTCGTGTGGGGCACGATCCACGGCGAAGTGCTGCGCGTGATGCTGCTGTTCTACCTGACCCCGGCATGGACCGCGATCTACGCGCATTTCCTGCTGCGCGAGCGGCTGACCTGGGCCGGCGCGGCGCTTGCGGCGCTGTCGATCGGCGGCGCGATGCTGATGCTGTGGTCGCCGCAGCTCGGCGTGCCGCTGCCGGCCAACCCGGCCGAATGGGCGGGGCTCGCGGCCGGCCTGAGTTTCGCGATGAGCAACGTGCTCGTGATCAAGGCGAGCCGCGAGCTGCCGGAGATGCGCGCCGAGATGCGCACGGCGACGCTGTTCGGCGGCGCGGCGGTGTTCGGCGCGGTCGCGTCGCTGTTCGAGGGGCTGCCGGCCGCGCCTGCGGGAAGCCAGCTCGGCGTCGCGGCAGCGATCATCGCCGCGATCGGCGTGACGATGGCCGCCAACAACCTGCTCGTGCAATACGGGCTCGCGCGCGTGCCGGCGAACCGCGCGTCGATCATCATGCTGTTCGAGATCGTGATCACCGCGCTGTCGGCGTGGGTGTTCGCGAGCGAACTGCCGAGCGCGCGCGAGTGGGCGGGCGGCGCGTGCATCGTGCTGGCGACGCTGCTGTCGAGCCGGGTCCATCGTGCCGCGCCGGCATCGGGCAAACCCGGCGACGGGCGGGACGGCGCACGCGCGATGGTATGATGGAAGCCGTTTGCGGGGCCCAACGCTTGAGATGCGCGCGGCCCCGCTTTTGAATTCCGGGGCGCATCGCGCGCACGGGCCGTCCGGCCCCGCGCGTCGCGGCCCCGTCCGTTTCACCTCTTCTTCACATCCGATACCGCCGTGCGTCTGAGCTCGATCAAACTCGCTGGCTTCAAATCCTTTGTCGATCCCACGCATTTCCAGGTTCCGGGCCAGCTTGTCGGCGTGGTGGGCCCGAACGGGTGCGGCAAGTCCAACATCATCGATGCCGTGCGCTGGGTGCTCGGCGAGTCGCGCGCGTCCGAGCTGCGCGGCGAGTCGATGCAGGACGTGATCTTCAACGGCTCGACCGCCCGCAAGCCCGGCAGCCGGGCCAGCGTCGAACTGATCTTCGACAACTCCGACGGCCGCGCGGCCGGGCAGTGGGGCCAGTACGGCGAGATTGCCGTGAAGCGCGTGCTGACGCGCGACGGCACGTCGAGCTACTACATCAACAACCTGCCGGCGCGCCGCCGCGACATCCAGGACATCTTCCTCGGCACGGGCCTCGGGCCCCGCGCGTACGCGATCATCGGGCAGGGCATGATCGCGCGGATCATCGAGGCGAAGCCGGAAGAGCTGCGCGTGTTCCTCGAGGAAGCCGCGGGCGTGTCGAAGTACAAGGAGCGCCGCCGCGAGACCGAGAACCGCCTGCACGACACGCGCGAGAACCTGACGCGCGTCGAGGACATCGTCCGCGAGCTCGGCGCGAACCTCGAGAAGCTCGAGGCGCAGGCCGTCGTCGCGACCAAGTACAAGGAACTCGTCGCCGACGGCGAGGAGAAGCAGCGCCTGTTGTGGCTGCTGCGCAAGAACGAGGCCGCCGGCGAGCAGCAGAAGCAGCAGCGCGCGATCGAACAGGCGCAGATCGACCTCGAGGCGCAGACGGCGAAACTGCGCGAGGTCGAATCGCAGCTCGAGACGCTGCGGGTCGCGCATTACTCGGCGAGCGACGCGATGCAGGGCGCGCAGGGCGCGCTCTACGAGGCCAACGCCGAAGTGAGCCGCCTCGAGGCCGAGATCAAGTTCATCGTCGAATCGCGCAACCGCGTGCAGGCGCAGATCGCCGCGCTGAACGCGCAGCGCGAGCAATGGCGCGCGCAGGCCGAGAAGGCGCAGGACGAGCTCGAGGAAGCCGAAGAGGCGCGCGCGATGGCCGACGAAAAGGCCGCGCTCGCCGAAGACAACGCGGCCGCGAAACACGACGCGCTGCCGGCGCTCGAGGCGAAATGGCGCGATGCGCAGGCGCAGCTCAACGACGAGCGCGCGCGGATCGCCCAGACCGAACAGTCGCTGAAGCTCGAGGCCGCACACCAGCGCAATGCCGACCAGCAGCTCCAGCAGCTTCAGCAGCGCCACGAGCGCCTGAAGTCCGAGGCGGGCGGGCTCGACGCGCCCGACGAAGCGCAGCTCGAGGAACTGCGCATGCAGCTCGCCGAGCAGGAAGAAATCCTCGCCGAAGCCCAGGCGCGCCTCGCCGATGCGCAGGAAACGGTACCGCGTCTCGACGGCGAGCGCCGCGCGGCCCAGGAGCGCGTGCAGGCCGAAAGCGCGCAGATCCACCAGCTCGAGGCGCGGCTCGCCGCGCTCAAGCAGCTGCAGGAGAACGTGCAGACCGAAGGCAAGATCCAGCCGTGGCTCGACAAGCACGAGCTCGGCGCGCTGCCGCGTCTCTGGAAGAAGCTGCACGTCGAGGCCGGCTGGGAAGCGGCGCTCGAGGCCGTGCTGCGCGAGCGGCTGGCCGCGCTCGAAGTGTCGAATCTCGACTGGGTGAAGGCGTTCGCGACCGATGCGCCGCCCGCGAAGCTCGCGTTCTACGCGCCGCCCGTGGCCGGCGAGCCGCCGGCCGCCGCGGCCGGGCTGCGCCCGGTGCTGTCGCTCGTGCGCATCGACGATGCAGGCATCCGCGCGGTGCTGAACGACTGGCTCGGCAACGTGTACGTCGCCGACGACGTCGCGCAGGCACTCGCGACGCGCGCGCAACTGCCGGCCGGCGGCGCGTTCGTCGTGAAGGCCGGCCACATCGTCACGCGTGTCGGCGTGCAGCTGTACGCGGCCGATTCGGAGCAGGCCGGGATGCTGGCCCGCCAGCAGGAGATCGAAAACCTGACGCGCCAGGTGCGCGCGCAGGCGCTGCTGGCCGACGAGGCCCGCACGGCGGCGGTGCGCGCGGAAGCCGCACACACGCAGGCCACGCAGGCGCTCGGCGACGTGCGCGCGCAGGCCGAACGCGCGACCCAGCGCGTGCATGCATTGCAGATGGACGTGCTGAAGCTCGCCCAGGCGCATGAACGCTACACGCAGCGCAGCACGCAGATCCGCGAGGAACTCGAGGAGATCGGCGCGCAGATCGACGAGCAGCGCGCACTGCGCGCGGAATCGGAAGCGAACTTCGAACGCTTCGACGGCGAACTCGCGGAACTGCAGGCGCGCTTCGAGGACAACCAGCTCGCGTTCGAGGCGCTCGACGAATCGCTGACGCAGGCGCGCCAGGAAGCGCGCGACCTCGAGCGCGGCGCGAACGACGCGCGCTTCGCCGCGCGCAACGCGGTCACGCGCATCGACGAACTGAAGCGCAGCATCCAGGTCGCGCACGAGCAGAGCGAGCGCGTCGCCGCGTCGCTGGAAGACGCGCGCGCCGAACTCGAAACGATCAACGAGCAGACCGCGCACACGGGCCTGCAGGACGCGCTCGAAATTCGCGCGGTGAAGGAAGAGGCGCTGCAGGCCGCGCGGATCGAACTCGACGACCTGACCGCGAAGCTGCGCGCGTCGGACGAGCAGCGTCTCGTCGCCGAGCGTTCGCTGCAGCCGCTGCGCGACCGTATCACCGAGCTGCAGCTGAAGGAGCAGGCCGCGCGCCTGTCCGTCGAGCAGTTTGCCGAGCAGCTCGCGGCGGCCGAGGTCGACGAGGAAGCGCTGCGCGAGAAGCTGACGCCGGACCTGAAACCGTCGTACCTGCAGGGCGAGGTCACGCGCCTGAACAACGCGATCAACGCGCTGGGTCCGGTCAACATGGCCGCGCTCGACGAGCTGAAGGCCGCGAGCGAGCGCAAGGTGTTCCTCGATGCGCAGTCGGCCGACCTGACCGACGCGATCACGACGCTCGAGGATGCGATCCACAAGATCGACCAGGAAACCCGCACGCTGCTGCAGGGTACCTTCGACGAGGTCAACCGTCACTTCAGCGACCTGTTCCCGCGCCTGTTCGGCGGCGGCCAGGCGAAGCTGATCATGACGGGCGACGAAATCCTCGATGCGGGCGTGCAGGTGATGGCGCAGCCGCCGGGCAAGAAGAACGCGACCATTCACCTGCTGTCGGGCGGCGAAAAGGCGCTGACCGCCACCGCACTGGTGTTCGCGATGTTCCAGTTGAACCCGGCGCCGTTCTGTCTGCTCGACGAGGTCGACGCGCCGCTCGACGACGCGAACACCGAGCGTTTCGCGAATCTCGTGCGCGCGATGTCCGACAAGACGCAGTTCCTATTCATCTCGCACAACAAGATCGCGATGGAGATGGCGCAGCAACTGATCGGCGTGACGATGCAGGAGCAGGGCGTGTCGCGGATCGTCGCGGTGGACATGGAAACCGCCGCGGGTTTTGCCCAGAATTGACGTTTGAAGAAACCGGACCGCGTTCGCGCGGCGCATGGGCGCCCGTTCGCGGTTCCGACGAACAAGAATTGCTGATGGAGCGTGCATGGACGAGTTGACACTCGGTTTGATCGGCGCGGGCGCCGTCGTGGTGGGCGGCGTCGTGGTCTACAACGCGTGGCAGGGCGCGAAGGTGCGGCGCAGGATGCCGCGCCCGATGCCGGAAGAGGCGGTCGAGGCGATGAATCGCCCCGAGCGCGACGAAGAGCTGCCGTTCATCGAGCCGGTGCGCCAGCCCGCACGCCGCGAGCCCGCGGCGCCGGCACCGGCCGCCGCCGCCGCGAGCGCGCCGGTCGAAGCCGCGCGCGTCGAGCCGACCTTCGGCGGCGTGGCGCCTGCCGACACGCCGGCCGACCTGCAGGCCGAAGCTACCGGAGGCGACGCGCCGTCGGGGTCGACCGAGTCGGCCGAGCAGGCCGTCGACGATGCAGCCGCCGCCGCGCAGGAAGCGCCGGCCGCCGCCGCATCGCACGAACCGGCCGAACCCGTGCTGCCGGCCGCCACGACGATTTCGTCGGCGCCGCCCGCGATCGTCGACCGCCGGATCGACTGCATCGTGCCGATTCGCCTCGGCGCGCCGCTGCCGGGCGACAAGATCCTGCCGGCCGCGCAGCGGCTGCGCCGCGCGGGCAGCAAGCCCGTGCATATCGAAGGCAAGCCGGAAGGCGGCCAATGGGAGCTGCTGCAGAACGGCGTGCGCTATGAAGAGCTGCGCGCGGCCGCGCAGCTCGCGAACCGCAGCGGCGCGCTGAACGAGCTCGAATTCTCCGAGTTCGTGACGGGCGTCCAGCAGTTCGCCGACACGATCGACGGCGCACCGGAATTCCCCGACATGATGGAGACGGTCGCGATGGCACGCGAGCTCGACGGCTTTGCCGCGCAGTGCGACGCACAGTTGTCGATCAACGTGATGTCGGACGGCGCGCCGTGGTCGGCGAACTACGTGCAGGCCGTCGCGTCCCAGGACGGGTTGCTGCTGTCGCGCGACGGCACGCGGTTCGTGAAGCTCGACGCGAAGCAGAACCCCGTGTTCATGCTGCAGTTCGGCGACACGAACTTCCTGCGCGACGACCTGACCTACAAGGGCGGCAACATGATCACGCTGGTGCTCGACGTGCCGGTCGCCGAAGAGGATATCCTGCCGTTCCGGCTGATGTGCGATTACGCGAAGTCGCTGTCCGAGCGGATCGGCGCGCGGGTCGTCGACGATTCGCGCCGGCCGCTGCCGGAATCGACGCTCGTCGCGATCGACCAGCAACTGATGAAGCTGTACGCGAAGCTCGAGGAAGCGGGCATCCCGGCCGGTTCGCCGGTCACGCGCCGTCTCTTCAGCCAGTAACGCGTTGCACGGGTGGCGGCCTGACGTGCCGTCGCCCGTCGGTCGCTGCTGCTGCAGTGCACACACCCCGCCTGGGTGTGCTGCAGTGGGCCTGCGCGGCACGCATCGCGCGCCCCCGTCGCGGCGTCAAACTGAGATAATCGGACATCCGATTTTTCAGAACGAATCTGCCGCCAGCATGGCCCGAACCCAAGCCGAACCGCCAGCCAGCCAGCCCGACGCGCGTGCCGCGTGGCTGCGCGACCAACTCGAGCGGGCGAATTACGCCTATTACGTGCTCGACCAGCCGGACCTGCCCGACGCCGAATACGATCGGCTGTTCGGCGAGCTGCAGCAACTCGAAACCGATCATCCCGAACTCGTGACGCCCGATTCGCCGACGCAGCGCGTCGGCGGCGAAGTGGCGGGCGGTTTCACGCCGGTCGTCCACGACGCGCCGATGCTGTCGCTGAACAACGGTTTCGCCGACGAGGACATCGTCGCATTCGACAAGCGCGTCGCCGATGCGCTCGACAAGACGACCGATCTCGCCGGCTCGGTGACGGACCCGGTCGAATACGCGTGCGAGCTGAAGTTCGACGGGCTCGCGATCTCGCTGCGCTACGAGCAGGGCGTGTTCGTGCAGGCGTCGACGCGCGGCGACGGCACGACCGGCGAGGACGTGACCGAGAACGTCCGCACGATCCGCTCGATCCCGCTGAAGCTGAAGGGCAAGCACGTGCCGGCCGTGCTCGACGTGCGCGGCGAGGTGCTGATGTTCAAGCGTGATTTCGCACGCCTGAACGAACGCCAGCGCGCGGCCGAGCAGCGCGAATTCGCGAACCCGCGCAATGCGGCGGCCGGCAGCCTGCGCCAGCTCGACCCAAAGATCACCGCGCAGCGTCCGCTGTCGTTCTTCGCGTACGGGGTCGGCAGGCTCGACGGGATGCCGATGCCGGACACGCACAGCGCGCTGCTCGACTGGTACGAAACGCTCGGCCTGCCGGTGAACCGCGAACGCGCGGTCGTGCAGGGCGCCGATGGCCTGCTCGGCTTCTTCCGCAAGGTCGGCGAGAAGCGCGAGTCGCTGCCGTACGACATCGACGGCGTCGTCTACAAGGTGAACCGGCGCGACGAGCAGGACCGCCTCGGCTTCGTGTCGCGCGCGCCGCGCTTCGCGCTCGCGCACAAGTTCCCGGCGCAGGAAGCGCTGACGAAGCTCGTCGCGATCGACGTGCAGGTCGGCCGCACGGGCGCGATCACGCCGGTCGCGCGGCTCGAGCCCGTGTTCGTCGGCGGCGCGACGGTGACCAACGCGACGCTGCACAACGAGGACGAAGTGCGCCGCAAGGACATCCGGATCGGCGATACCGTGATCGTGCGGCGTGCGGGCGACGTGATCCCCGAGGTCGTCGGTGCGTTGCTCGAGCGCCGGCCGGATGACGCGGCCGAGTTCGTGATGCCGACCGAGTGCCCGGTGTGCGGCTCGAAGATCGAGCGCCTGCCGGACGAGGCGATCGCGCGCTGCACGGGCGGGCTGTTCTGCCCGGCGCAGCGCAAGCAGGCGCTGTGGCACTTCGCGCAGCGCCGCGCGCTCGACATCGACGGGCTCGGCGAGAAGATCATCGATCAGCTCGTCGAACTGAATCTCGTGCGCACGCCGGCCGACCTGTTCAATCTCGGTTTCGCGACGCTTGCGGAACTCGACCGGTTCGCCGAGAAGTCCGCGCAGAATCTGCTCGACTCGCTCGAGAAGGCGAAGCACACGACGCTCGCGCGCTTCATCTACGGGCTCGGGATCCGCCATGTCGGCGAATCGACCGCGAAGGATCTCGCGAAGCATTTCGGGTCGCTGACCCCGATCATGGACGCGTCGATCGAGGAACTGCTCGAAGTGAACGACGTCGGGCCGATCGTGGCCGAGTCGATTCACCAGTTCTTCGCGGAAGAGCACAACCGCACGGTGATCGAGCAATTGCGCGCGCCCGGCAAGGTCACGTGGCCCGAAGGCCCGCCCGCGCCGAAGGCGCCGCAGGGCGTGCTGGCCGGCAAGACGGTCGTGCTCACGGGCACGCTGCCGAACCTCACGCGCGACGCGGCGAAGGAGATGCTCGAAGCGGCCGGCGCGAAAGTCGCTGGCTCGGTATCGAAGAAGACGGATTATGTGGTCGCGGGCGCCGACGCCGGCAGCAAGCTCGCGAAGGCCGAGGAACTCGGCATCCCCGTGCTGGACGAAGACGGACTGCACCAACTCCTGGAGGGCAACACGCCATGATTCGCGAGATCCTGAAGATGGGCGATCCGCGCCTGCTCGAAGTCGCCAAACCGGTCGAGCGGTTCGACACCCCCGAGCTGCACGAGATCGTCGCGGACATGTTCGAGACGATGCATCACGCGAACGGCGCGGGGCTTGCCGCGCCGCAGATCGGCGTCGGGCTGCAGATCATCATCTTCGGCTTCGGCAGCAACAACCGTTATCCGGACGCACCGCCGGTGCCCGAGACCGTGCTGATCAACCCGAAGCTCGAGTACATGCCGCCGGACATGGAAGAGGGCTGGGAAGGCTGCCTGTCGGTGCCGGGCATGCGCGGCGTCGTCAGCCGCTACGCGAAGGTGCGTTACAGCGGCTTCGACCAGTTCGGCGCGAAGCTCGACCGTGTCGCGGAAGGCTTCCATGCGCGGGTCGTCCAGCACGAATACGATCACCTGATCGGCAAGCTGTATCCGATGCGGATCACCGACTTCACGCGCTTCGGCTTCACCGAGGTGCTGTTCCCGGGGCTCGATCCGGCAGCCGACGACTGACCTTGATGCGGCTGCGCGCGCCGTGTTGCGCGTGGTTTCGTACCGGACACGAAAAAGCCCGCTTGCGCGGGCTTGTTTTATGGTGCGGCACGCAGCGCGTGCCCGCTGTCAGAACGACTCGTCGGCCGACAGGTAGCGCCATTGCCCCTGCGGCAGCGCGCCGAGCATCACGCGGCCCATCCGCACGCGCTTCAGGCCGATCACTTCGAGACCGACCAGTTCGCACATGCGGCGGATCTGGCGCTTCTTGCCTTCACGCAGCACGAAACGCAGCTGTTCGCCGTTCTGCCAGCTCACCATCGCGGGCTTCAGCGGGACGCCGTCGAGTTCGAGACCGTGGCGCAGCTTCGCGAGCGATTCCGCGGGGAAGTGCTGGTCGATGTCGATCAGCCGTTCGCCGAAGCGCACGCGCACCAGGTACTCCTTGTCGATGTCCGACTGCTCGCCGATCAGCTGCTTCGCGATCACGCCATTCTGCGTCAGTACGAGCAGGCCGGTGGAGTCGATGTCGAGCCGACCGGCTGGCGCGAGCGCGTGCAGGTGCTGCGGCGAGAAGCGCAGCGGCGAGCGGTCGCCGCTCCACTGGTTGGCGCGCGTGATCAGCACCGATGCCGGCTCATAGCCGTCTTCCGCCTGACCCGACACGTAGCCGACCGGCTTGTGCAGCAGGATCGTCACCTGCGCGGCCTGCGCGGCGCTCGCGCGCTCGTCGATCTCGATCTTCTGGTCCGGGCGGACCTTGGTGCCGAGCGTGTCGATGCGTTCGCCGTCGACGAGCACCCAGCCCTTTTCGATCCATTCGTCGGCTTCGCGGCGCGAGCACAGGCCGAGTTCGGACATGCGCTTCGACAGGCGCATCAGGCCGGTTTCGTCGCCGTGGTCGACGTCGGCCGCCGCGCGCTTGACCGGTTGCGCGGTCTTGACCGCACCGAACGAGCGGCGTTCGCCGTCGCGTGCGGGGCGCGTCGGGCGTTCGCCGAAGCTGCGCTTCGCGCCTTCGCCGGATGCGTTGTCGCGATAGGACGGGCGTTTGCCTTCATCGGCGCCTGCGCGGCGCGGGCGGGCGTCGTCATCACGACGCGGCGGGCGATCGGACGACGTGCGACGGTCGCCGAAGCTGCGTTTTGCGCCTTCGCTGGATGCGTTGTCGCGATAGGGCGCACGTGCGCCGCCTTCGCCACCCGCGCGACGCGGACGTGCATCGTCGTCGCGACGCGGCGGGCGATCCGACGACGTGCGACGGTCGCCGAAACTGCGTTTTGCGCCTTCGCCGGATGCGTTGTCGCGATACGGCGCACGTGCGCCGCCTTCGCCACCCGCGCGACGCGGACGTGCATCGTCGTCACGACGGGGCGGGCGATCCGACGACGTGCGACGGTCGCCGAAACTGCGCTTCGCCCCTTCGCCGGATGCGTTGTCGCGATACGGCGCACGCGGGCCACCTTCGCCACCCGCGCGACGCGGACGTGCATCGTCATCACGGCGCGGCGGACGATCCGACGACGTGCGACGGTCGCCGAAACTGCGCTTTGCGCCTTCGCCGGATGCGTTGTCGCGATAGGGCGCACGCGGGCCGCCTTCGCCACCCGCGCGACGCGGACGTGCATCGTCGTCACGACGGGGCGGACGATCGGACGACGTGCGACGGTCGCCGAAACTGCGCTTTGCGCCTTCGCCGGATGCGTTGTCGCGATACGGCGCGCGCGTGCCGCGTTCGGCACCGCCCTCACGCGGCGCACGCTTGGCCGGTGCGCGATCCGCGCCCGGGCGCTCGGCGCCTGCCGCGCCGCGCGGCTTGAACGAGCGTTCGCCGGCGGCGGCCGGCGCGGCCTTCTTCGGGCGCGCCGGCTTGTCGCCTGCGGGTAGCGCGGCTGGGCGCACCGCCTTGCGGGCGACGAGGCTGCCGGAGCGGACAGGGGCGCGGGTCGGCGACGCCGGCTTCGGATTCTTGACGGTTAATTTGGTGCGCATAAACGCTGGGATTCATTCAGACTGCGATCGCGCGCAGCAATTCGGTTTCGAGCTGGATCTGCAGGCGGTTGTCGGACAGGCCGGCACCGTCGAGCAGGAAGATGTCCTCGACGCGTTCGCCGAGCGTATTGATCCGCGCCGCGTGGACGCCGACCTGATGCTCGGCCAGGACGCGCGCGATCGAATAGAGAAGGCCCGGCCGGTCGTTGGCGGACACGGACAGGATGTAGTACTGGCCGCGCTCGTCGGCCCGGAGGTCGACGCGCGGCGTGATCGGAAACGTCCGCGACAACCGCGACAGGCGGCCCTTGGACGGCTCCGGCAGCGACGCGGTTTCGGCCAGGCGCGCTGCGAGTTGCTGTTCGACGAGATTCGCGATGTCGCGGTAGCGCACGTCGCGTTCGGTCTGCGTGACGATGAAGTTGTCGAGCGCATAGCCGTGCCGCGTCGTGCTGACACGTGCATCGAGCACCGACAGCCCGTTGCGGTCGAAGTACGCGCAGATGCCCGCGAACAGGTCGGGGCGATCCTTCACGTACACGAGCACCTGCAGCGCGTCGCCGATCGGCGACGGCCGCGCGCGCACGATCGCGGTTTCGGCGTTCACGTGCCGGTACAGCACGCGCGTCTGCCATGCGATGTCGGCCGCGTCGTGACGCAGGAAGAAGCCGACGTCGAGCTGGTCCCACAGCGCGCGGTGCGCGTCGTCGGGCACGGTCTCTAGGCGCAGCAGCGCGAGCGCCTGCTCCTGCCGCGACTTCAGTTCCGAATGCGCGTCGGGGTTCGCTCCGCCGAGCACAGCGAGCGTGATGCGGTACAGGTCCTCGAGCAGCTTGCCCTTCCAAGTGTTCCACACCTTCGGGCTCGTGCCGCGGATATCGGCGACGGTCAGCAGGTAGAGTGCGGTGAGGTAGCGCTCGTTGCCGACGACTTCGGCGAAGCGCTTGATGACTTCCGGGTCGCTCGTGTCCTGCTTCTGCGCGACCTGGCTCATCGTCAGGTGATGCTGGACGAGCCACACGATCAGCGACGCGTCGTCGCCGGTGATCCCGTGCTCGCGGCAGAAGCGCCGCGCGTCGGCCATCCCGAGCGTCGAGTGGTCGCCGCCGCGGCCTTTCGCGATGTCGTGGAACAGCGCCGCGACGTACAGCACCCACGGGCGCTCGAAGTTGCCGATCAGCTGGCTGCAGAACGGGTACTCGTGCGCATGCTCGGCCACCGCGAAGCGGCGGATGTTGCGCAACACCATCAGGATGTGCTGGTCGACCGTGTACACGTGGTACAGGTCGTGCTGCATCTGGCCGACGATGCGGCGGAAATTCAGCAGGTAGCGGCCGAGCACGCTCGTCTGGTTCATCAGCCGGAACGCATGCGTGATGCCTTCGGGCTGCTGCAGGATCTGCATGAACGTGCGGCGGTTCTGCGGATCGCGCCGCCACGTGTGGTTCATGATCTCGCGCGAGTTGTAGAGCGCGCGCAGCGTGCGGGCGGACAGGCCCTTCACGCCGCGGGTCGCCTCGTACAGCAGGAACGCCTCGAGGATCGCGTCGGGATGGCGTTCGAACACGCCGTCGTCGACGATCTCGAGCATGCCCTGCTTCTCGACGAAGCGATCGGGCGACAGCACGCGCGTGATGCCGCTCGTCGCGGGGAACAGCTGCGCCTCGATGTTCTGGATCAGGATCGTCGCCAGCTGCGTGACTGCTTTCGCGGCCCAGTAGTAGCGGCGCATCAGCTGCTCGCTCGCGCGTTTGGCCTGCGTCGGCCGGTAGCCGAAGCTCTCGGCGGCCTGCGTCTGCAGGTCGAACACGAGCATGTCCTGGCGGCGTCCGGCGATCACGTGCAGCCGCGCGCGCAGCGTCTTCAGGAATCCTTCGTTACGGCGCAGCTCGCGCGCTTCGCGATCGGTGATGAGGCCGCGCGTGTCGAGCTCGCGCCAGCTGCTGCCGAAGCCGGCCGCGCGCGCGATCCAGAGGATCGTCTGCAGGTCGCGCAGCCCGCCGGGGCTCTCCTTCACGTTCGGCTCGAGGCTGTACGGCGTGTCCTGGAACTTCGCGTGGCGCTGACGCATCTCGAGCACCTTCGCGGTGAAGAAGGCGCGCGCGTCGAGCGCCTCGTGATACCGCACGGTGAAGCGCTCGAACAGCGCGGTGCTGCCGACGATGCGGCGCGCCTCGAGCAGCGAGGTCTGCACGGTGACGTCCTGCGACGCCTCCTCGATGCATTGCTCGACCGTGCGCACGCTGCTGCCGATCTCGAGGCCGAGATCCCACGCCATCCCGATGAAGCGCTCGATCCGCGCGTCGAGCGCCGGGTCGTGCGCATCGGGCAGCAGCACCAGGATGTCGACGTCGGAGTGGGGCGCGAGCTCGCCGCGCCCGTAGCCGCCGACGGCGACGAGCGCGAGCGTCGCGGGCAGCCCGCAGTCGTCCCACACGCGCTTGAGCGCATCGTCGGTGAGTCTCGACAGCGCGTGCATCAGCGACGTGACGTTCGTCGCGCTGCGAAAGCGCTCGAGCAGGTCGGCCTTGGCGGCCTTGAATTCGGCGCGCCGCGACAGCGCTGCGGGCGAGGGGGCGGCGTGAGCGCTCATGGGCGGCCGTTCAGGTCAGCAGGTGAGGGGTGGGCGGGGCGGGCGCGACGGCGCTCAGACCGCGGCGGCCGGTTGCGCGAACACCGGGCGTGCCGGCGTGCCGGCGGACACGGTCAGCACCTCGTAGCCGGTTTCGGTGACGAGCACCGTGTGCTCCCATTGCGCGGACAGGCTGCGATCGCGCGTCTTGACCGTCCACTGGTCGGGCATCGTGCGGATGTCGCGCTTGCCGGCGTTGATCATCGGCTCGATCGTGAAGATCATCCCGGCCTTCAGCTCGATGCCGGTGCCCGGGCGCCCGTAGTGGACGACCTGCGGATCCTCGTGGAACACCGTGCCGATGCCGTGGCCGCAGTATTCGCGCACGACGCTGTAGCCCTGCGCTTCGGCGTGCTTCTGGATCGCGTAGCCGATGTCGCCAAGGTGCGCGCCGGGCTTGACCTGGTCGATGCCGAGCCACATGCACTCGTAGGTGGTCTGCACGAGGCGCTTCGCGAGGATCGAGCCTTCGCCGACGATGAACATCCGGCTGGTGTCGCCGAAGTAGCCGTTCTTGATCACGGTGATGTCGATGTTCAGCGCGTCGCCGTTCTTGATCACCTTCTCGCCGGGAATGCCGTGGCAGATCACGTCGTTGACCGAGATGCAGGTGGCCTTCGGGTACGGCGGATAGCCGGGCGGCTGGTAGTTCAGCGGCGCGGGGATCGTGCCCTGCTCGTTGAGCATGAATTCGTGACAGAGCCGGTCGAGTTCGGCGGTCGTGATGCCCGCGACGACGTGCGGCGTGATGAAGTCGAGCACTTCGCTCGCGAGACGGCAGGCGACGCGCATCTCGGCGATGTCGTGTTCGTTTTTGAGCGTAATAGCCATCGAGGTATGCCTGGAATGCGGTGAATTGACGGATTATCGCACCTTATGGCGGGCCTCGCAGCCCCTGCCGGCGGTGCCGGTGCGGGTTTTCGCGGATTGTCCGGCCGGCTGCCCCGCGGCAGGCGAAAGCGGCGGGCGACTTGAGAGCCGACAAATCGGCGTGCTATACTCTTTGGCTAAGTCGACATCCAAATGCCGAACATGCCCCGATGTGGGGTGGTATCGCGACGGCATCAGGATGAAAGGCTTGCGGCACGGGCAGTTTCGCACGTGCCGAATCGCAAGCCGGCGCAACCAGGGTGCCGGCCGCGCGGAACGCGCGGCGGTACGGCAGCCGGCTTAAGACCCAACCCTCGTGGAGAATTTACATGGCAGTCACGATGCGCCAAATGCTGGAAGCGGGTGTCCACTTCGGTCACCAGACGCGCTTCTGGAACCCGAAGATGGCTCCGTTCATTTTCGGTCACCGCAACAAGATTCACATCATCAACCTCGAAAAGACGCTGCCGATGTTCACGGACGCACAGAAGTACGTGCGCCAGCTGGCAGCGAACCGCGGCACGATCCTGTTCGTCGGCACGAAGCGCCAGTCGCGTGACACGATCGCCCAGGAAGCGCAACGTGCGGGCATGCCGTACGTCAACGCACGCTGGCTCGGCGGCATGATGACCAACTTCAAGACGCTGAAGGTATCGATCAAGCGCCTGAAGGACATGGAAGCGGCAGTCGAGGCAGGCGAGCTCGAGAAGATGAGCAAGAAGGAAGCGCTGCTGTTCGAACGCGAAATCGCCAAGCTGCAGAAGTCGATCGGCGGCGTGAAGGACATGGGCGGCATTCCGGACGCAATCTTCGTCGTCGACGTCGGCTACCACAAGATCGCCGTCACGGAAGCGAACAAGCTGGGCGTGCCGGTCATCGCCGTGGTCGACACGAACCACTCGCCGGAAGGTGTGGACTACGTGATCCCGGGCAACGACGACTCGAGCAAGGCAGTCGCGCTGTACGCTGAAGGCGTGGCCGACGCGATCCTGGAAGGCCGTGCGAACGCGGTCAACGAAGTGGTCCAGGCAGCGCGTGGCGACGACGAGTACGTCGAGGAAAACGCGTAACTGGCCCCGAGCCGGCGCAAAAAGGGGGCTCTCAACAGGCCCCCTTTTTTTAAGCTTGTGCGCCGGACCTGATCGCGCCGAATCGGCGCGGGTCCGGAAACGATTTTCGGCCGTTCGCGTCCAAGCGGGCGGCGTTGTGAATACAGACTCAAGGAGCGAATGATGGCGGCAATTACCGCAAGCATGGTGGCAGAACTGCGCGCAAAGACCGACGCACCGATGATGGAGTGCAAGAAGGCGCTGACGGAAGCCGACGGCGACCTGGCCAAGGCTGAAGAGCTGCTGCGCGTCAAGCTCGGCAACAAGGCGAGCAAGGCGGCATCGCGCGTGACGGCAGAAGGCGTCGTCGCATCGTTCGTCGGCGGCAACGCAGGCGCGCTGGTCGAGCTGAACTGCGAAACCGACTTCGTCGCGAAGAACGACGACTTCCTCGCATTCTCGAAGACGGTTGCAGAACTCGTCGCGACGCAAAACCCGGCCGACGTGGCAGCGCTGTCGGCACTGCCGCTCGACGGTTCGACGGTCGACGCAGTCCGCCTGGCCCTGATCGGCAAGATCGGCGAGAACGTCTCGATCCGCCGTTTCGTCCGTTTCGAAACCGCGAACAAGATCGCAACGTACCTGCACGGCGCGCGTATCGGCGTGATCGTCGAGTACACGGGTGCGGAAGAGCAGGTCGGCAAGGACGTCGCGATGCACATCGCCGCGATGAAGCCGGTCGCCCTGTCGTCGGCCGACGTGCCGGCGGAACTGATCGAGACGGAACGCCGCGTCGCCGAGCAGAAGGCTGCCGAATCGGGCAAGCCGGCTGAAATCGTCGCGAAGATGGTCGACGGCAGCGTCCAGAAGTACCTGAAGGAAGTGTCGCTGCTGAACCAGACGTTCGTGAAGAACGACAAGCAGACGATCGAGCAGATGCTGAAGGCAGCGAATGCGGCCGTGCAGAAGTTCGCGCTGTTCGTCGTCGGCGAAGGCATCGAGAAGCGCCAGGACGACTTCGCCGCCGAAGTGGCCGCGCAAGTCGCAGCAGCAAAGCAGCAGTAAGCAGTCAGGCAGTATCCGCGGCGGGCGTCCGCTCCGCCGCGGCCGGCGGCGCCGCCGGCCGGCCGGGAAACCCGGTCCGGTCGCCGGCGCTTGCCCGAATCAGTATTTCGCCCCTACAGTTCGTGGTTGTCATCCTCTCGTCGCTCGGAAGCCCCTATGTCCAATGCCTATAAACGCGTCCTCCTCAAACTCTCCGGCGAAGCGCTGATGGGCGACGATGCCTTCGGCATCAATCGCGCGACGATCGAACGGATGGTGGCGGATATCGCCGAAGTCGTGGGTCTCGGTACGCAACTCGCGGTCGTGATCGGCGGCGGTAACATTTTCCGCGGTGTCGCGGGCGGTGCGGCCGGCATGGACCGCGCGACGGCCGACTACATGGGGATGTTGGCGACGATGATGAACGCGCTGGCGCTGCAGGACGCGATGCGCCACGCCGGCATCGTCGCGCGCGTGCAGTCCGCGCTGCGCATGGATCAGGTGGTCGAGCCGTACATCCGGCCGCGCGCGATCCGCCAGCTCGAGGAAGGCAAGGTCGTGATCTTCGCGGCTGGCACGGGCAACCCGTTCTTCACGACGGACACGGCCGCTGCGCTGCGCGGTTCGGAAGTGGGCGCCGAGGTCGTTTTGAAGGCGACCAAGGTCGATGGCGTATATTCTGCCGATCCGAAGAAGGATCCGTCGGCCACGCGCTACACGACGATCAGCTTCGACGAGGCGATCAGCCGCAATCTGCAGGTGATGGACGCGACGGCCTTCGCGCTGTGCCGCGACCAGAAGCTGCCGATCCGCGTGTTTTCGATCAACAAGCCGGGCGCGCTCAAGCGCATCGTGCTGGGCGAGGACGAAGGTACGCTCGTCCACGTGTAAACTCCCGCGGATGCGGGCAAGCGGCGCGGGTCGCCGGCCGTGGTGCGTGGCGCACCGGGCGCGGCCCGCGTTCATTGAAGGTTGGAAGGTTCGGAGGTTGAAATGAGTGTCGCTGATGTCAAGAAGGGCGTAGAGCAGAAGATGCAGCGCTCGATCGAAGCGTTCAAGAACGATCTGGCGAAGATCCGTACGGGCCGTGCGCATACCGGTCTGCTCGATCACGTGCAGGTCGACTACTACGGTTCGATGGTGCCGATCTCGCAGGTTGCGAACCTGACGCTCGTCGACGCACGCACGATCGGCGTGCAGCCGTGGGAAAAGAACATGGTCGCGAAGGTCGAGAAGGCCATCCGCGAAGCCGATCTGGGCCTGAACCCGGCCACGGCCGGCGACCTGATCCGCGTGCCGATGCCCGCGCTGACGGAAGAGCGCCGCCGCGAGCTGACCAAGGTGGTCAAGAGCGAAGGCGAAACGGCCAAGGTCGCGATCCGCAACCTGCGCCGCGACGCGAACGAAGCGCTCAAGAAGCTCGTGAAGGACAAGGAAATCTCGGAAGACGACGAGCGCCGTGCGAGCGACGACGTGCAGAAGCTGACCGACAAGCACGTCGCCGAAGTCGACAAGCTCGTGCAGAGCAAGGAAGCCGAGATCATGACGGTCTGACGACCGTCCTCGCGCGCCGCCTTCTTCCCGCAACTGTCTCAACGGCCATGACCTATACCAGCTCTACCGTTCGCGTGCCTGACGTCGGCGCCGTGCCGCGTCATATCGCGATCATCATGGACGGCAACGGCCGTTGGGCGACCGAACGCCGCTTGCCGCGCGTCGCGGGGCACACCCGCGGCGTCGACGCCGTGCGGTCGGTGGTCGAAGGCTGCGCGCGCGCCGGCGTCGAATACCTGACGCTGTTCGCGTTCAGTTCGGAGAACTGGCGCCGGCCGAACGACGAAGTGTCGTTCCTGATGCGGCTGTTCATCACCGCGCTCGAGCGCGAGATCGGCAAGCTGCATGCGAACGGGATCCGCCTGCGCGTCGTGGGCGATCTCGAGCGTTTCGAGCCGCGCATCCGCGAACTGATCCGCCGCGCCGAAACCAAGACGGCGCGCAACACCCGCCTGACCCTGACGATCGCCGCGAACTACGGCGGCCGCTGGGACATCCTGCAGGCGACGAAGAAACTCGTCGAGCAGGCCGTGCGCGAGGGCCGCGAGGTCGAGGTGACCGAAGACGCGTTCGCGCCGCACCTGGCGATGGCCTATGCGCCGGAGCCCGATCTCTTCATCCGCACCGGCGGCGAGCAGCGCGTCAGCAATTTCCTGCTGTGGCAGCTCGCGTACGCCGAATTCTATTTCACCGACAAATACTGGCCGGATTTCGACGGCGCGGCGCTGGCCGACGCGATCGCGTCGTATACCGAGCGCGAGCGCCGTTTCGGGCGCACCAGCGCGCAGCTCGAACCGCAATCGCAGAACGCCGATTCCCTTTCATGCTGAAGACCCGTGTGATCACGGCGGTCGTGATGCTGGCCGTGTTGCTGCCGGTGACGCTGTTCGCGCCGCTCGCGGCCTTCGGCGCGCTGATCGGCGTCGTGCTCGTGTTCGCCGCGTGGGAATGGGCGCGCCTGCTGAAGCTCGGCGCGGTCGGTTCGGTCGTTTATGCGATCGTCGCCGCGCTGGCGCTCGCGGCGACCGCGCCGCTCGGCGTCGAGGCCGCTTCGTCCCGTCCCCTTTTCATGGCGGCCGGCGTGTTCTGGCTGCTGGTCGGCCCGTTCTCGCTGCGGCGCAAGCCGGAACTCGCGGGCGGCGTGTGGCGGCCGTTCCTGCTCGCGGCCGGGCTCGTGGTGTTCGCGGCCTGCTGGCACGCGGTCGTCGCGGCGCGTGCGCAGGGCGTTCCGTTCGTGCTCTCGCTGCTGCTGGTCGTGTGGCTGGCCGATATTGGTGCATATTTCGCGGGCAAGGCCTTCGGAAAGCGTAAACTGGCCGTTACGATCAGTCCCGGGAAGAGCTGGGAAGGCGCGATCGGCGGCTGGCTCGCCGTGATGGTCGTCGCGGGAGCCGCGATGGCCGCGCACTGGTTCGAGCCGACCCTGTTTTCCGCATTCGCGACGCGCTACGGGATGCCCGGCGCGTGGGCCGCGCTGACGCTGCTGGTTGCGTACAGCGTGATCGGCGACCTGTTCGAGTCGCTGCTCAAGCGTCAGGCGGGCGTGAAGGATTCGAGCGGTCTGCTGCCCGGTCACGGCGGCGTGCTCGACCGCGTCGACGCGCTGCTGCCGGTGCTGCCGCTCGCAATGCTGCTGCTTGGTTAAACCACTATTTCTGTTATGCAAAAACGTCTGACACTGCTCGGTTCCACGGGCTCGATCGGAGACAGCACGCTCGACGTGGTCGCCCGCCATCCCGAGCGTTTCTCGGTCTATGCGTTGACCGCGCACCGCAATGGCGACAAGCTCGTCGAGCAGTGCCTGCGCTTCGCACCCGAAGTCGCGGTGGTCGGCGATGCGAACACGGCAGCGCACGTCGAGACGAAGCTGCGCGCGGCGGGCAACAAGACCACGGTGCTGTACGGGCCGCAGGCGCTCGTCGACGTGTCGAACAGCGACGGCTGCGACACGGTCGTCGCGGCGATCGTCGGCGCGGCCGGCCTCGCGCCGAGCCTGGCGGCCGCGCGCGCCGGCAAGCGCATCCTGCTCGCGAACAAGGAATCGCTCGTGATGTCGGGCGCGATCTTCATGGACGCCGTGCGCGACCATGGCGCGATCCTGCTGCCGGTCGACAGCGAACACAACGCGATCTTCCAGTGCATGCCGCGCGACGCGAACGAGCACGGCGGGATCTCGAAGATCATCCTGACCGCGTCGGGCGGCCCGTTCCGCACGCGCGAGCCGGCCACGCTCGTCGACGTGACGCCGGACGAGGCCTGCAAGCATCCGAACTGGGTGATGGGCCGCAAGATTTCCGTCGATTCCGCGACGATGATGAACAAGGGCCTCGAAGTGATCGAGGCGCACTGGATCTTCGGCCTGCCGGGCGACCGGATCGACGTGCTGATCCACCCGCAGAGCGTGATCCATTCGCTCGTGTCGTACCGCGACGGCTCGGTGCTCGCGCAGCTCGGCAACCCCGACATGCGTACGCCGATCGCGCACGCGCTGGCGTTCCCGGAGCGCGTCGACGCCGGTGTCGAGCAGCTCGACCTCGCGCAGATCGCCCAGCTGTCGTTCGAGAAGCCCGACTACACGCGCTTCCCGTGCCTCGCGCTCGCGCTGAAGGCGCTCGAGGAGGGCGGCATCGCGAGCGCCGCGTTGAACGCGGCGAACGAAATCGCGGTCGAAGCGTTTCTCGAGCGCCGGATCGGCTTCATGGCGATCGCGGCGACGGTCGACGCGGTGCTCAACGCACTGCCCAACCGCAACCCGAACGGGCTCGACGACGTCCTTGCGGCAGATGCCGAGGCACGCCGCCTCGCTGCCGAGATCATTGCGAAAGCGCCTGCGCCACGCGTGGAGCGCACTGTCTGAATGAGGTGCTCATGAACGTGCTGGTCGAACTGATCGCGTTTGCGGTGGCGATCGGGGTGCTGGTCGTCGTGCATGAGTACGGACATTATCGCGTCGCGCGCTGGTGCGGCGTGAAGGTGCTGCGTTTCTCGATCGGCTTCGGCCAGCCCGTCGCGCGCTGGGTCAGCCGCAAGACGGGCACCGAATGGACGCTCTCCGCGCTGCCGCTCGGCGGCTACGTGAAGATGCTCGACGAGCGCGAGCCGGGGGCGGGCGTCAAACCCGAGGAGCTCGGCCAGGCGTTCAACCGGCAATCGGTGTTCAAGCGCATCGCGATCGTCGCCGCCGGCCCGATCGCGAACTTCCTGTTGGCAATCGTCCTGTTTTCCGCTGTATTCGCAACCGGCGTGACCGAGCCGGCCGCGGTGCTCGCGCCGCCGGCCGCCGGCACGGCGGCCGCCCGCGCGGGCTTCGACGGCAGCGAGACGATCGTATCGATCCGCGACGTGCGCGTAGGCGACGCGCAGAGCGGCGACGCCGTGCCGGTGCGCTCGTGGTCGGACCTGCGCTGGAAGCTGCTGGCGGCCGCGTTCGATCATCGCGAGGTCGTGCTCGGCGCGCGCGACGGCGGCGCGGCGACGTTCGACTTCCGCGTCGACCTGCGCAATGTTCCCGAAAGCGCGCTCGACGACGATTTCATGCTGCACCTGGGCTTCGAGACCGGCGGCGGCGCGCTGTCGGTGGCGTCGGTGCAGCCCGGCAGCGCGGCCGAGCAGGCGGGCCTGAAGGCCGGCGACAAGCTGCTCGCGCTCGACGGCAAGCCCATCGGCGGCGCCACGCGCTTCATCGACGCGGTGAAGCACCATGCGGGCCAGGCGGTCGAACTGCAGATCGAGCGCGGCGGTGCCTCCCGGACGGTGTCGATCGTGCCGCAGGCGCAGCGCGACGACGAAACGGGGCAGCAGGTCGGCCGCATCGGCGCGGCGCTGTCGATGCACACGCCGTCGGTCGACGTCCGCTACGGGCCGATCGAGAGTCTGCGCCTCGGCGCGCACCGCACGTGGGACATCGCCGTTTACTCGCTGAGGATGTTCGGGCGGATGATCACGGGCGATGCTTCGCTGAAGAACCTGTCCGGCCCGGTGACGATTGCGGACTACGCGGGCAAGAGCGCGCGGCTCGGTCCGTCGGCCTTCCTGTCGTTCCTCGCCCTTGTCAGCATTAGCCTCGGGGTGCTGAACTTGCTGCCGATTCCCGTTTTGGACGGGGGGCATCTGTTATATTATCTGGTTGAAGCCGCGACCGGGAAAGCCGTATCGGAGCGCTGGCAGCTGATTCTGCAAAGAGCCGGGTTGATCTGCATCGTCGCGTTGTCGGCGATCGCGCTGTTCAACGACCTGGCTCGGTTAATCCATTTCTGAAGCGTCAGGCGGCGGCCAGTCGGCCGCCGCCTGATTTGATGCAGCTAAATATTGGGGATGCACGTTGTTCAAACCTCATCGCTTTGTACCTAAGACAGTTGCAGCGGCCGCGCTCGCCGCGCACGGCCTCGCGGCGCATGCAGCGGCACCGTTCGTGGTGCAAGACATCAAGATCGAGGGGTTGCAGCGCGTCGAAGCCGGTTCGGTGTTCGCCTACCTGCCGATCAAGCAGGGCGATACCTTCACCGACGACAAGGCATCCGAAGCAATCCGCGCGCTGTACGCGACGGGCTTCTTCAACGACGTGCGCATCGCCACCCAGGGCAACGTCGTGATCGTGCAGGTGCAGGAGCGTCCGGCCATCGCGTCGATCGACTTCACCGGCACGAAGGAATTCGACAAGGACAACCTGACGAAGGCGCTGCGCGCGGTGGGTCTGGCCGATGGCCGCTACTACGACAAGGCGCTGGTCGACAAGGCGGAGCAGGAGCTCAAGCGTCAGTACCTGACGCGCGGCTTCTATGCGGCCGAGGTCAAGACGACGATCACGCCGGTCGACGCGAACCGCGTGTCGATCCTGTTCGCGGTCGCCGAAGGCCCGAGCGCGAAGATCCGCCAGATCAACTTCATCGGCAACAAGGCGTTCAGCACCAGCACGCTGCGCGACGAAATGCAGCTGTCGACGCCGAACTGGTTCTCCTGGTACACGAAGAACGACCTGTACTCGAAGGAAAAGCTCACGGGCGACCTCGAGGCCGTGCGCTCGTACTACCTGAACCGCGGCTACCTCGAGTTCAACATCGAATCGACCCAGGTGTCGATCTCGCCCGACAAGAAGGACATGTACCTGACGGTCACGCTGCACGAAGGCGAGCCGTATACGGTGTCGGGCATCAAGCTGTCGGGCAACCTGCTCGATCGCGAAGCCGAACTGAACAAGCTGATCAAGATCAAGCCGGGCGATCGCTTCTCGGCCGAAAAGCTGCAGCAAACGACGAAGTCGATCGTCGACAAGCTCGGTGAATACGGCTACGCATTCGCGACCGTCAACGCGCAGCCGGACATCGACCAGGCGAACCACAAGGTGAACCTGAACCTCGTCGTCGATCCGAGCCGCCGCGTGTACGTGCGCCGCATCAACGTGGTCGGCAACACGCGCACGCGCGACGAAGTCGTGCGCCGCGAAATGCGCCAGCTCGAAAGCTCGTGGTTCGATTCGAACCGCCTCGCGCTGTCGAAGGACCGCGTGAACCGTCTCGGCTATTTCACCAACGTCGACGTGACGACGGTGCCGGTCGAAGGCACGAACGACCAGGTCGACGTGAACGTGAAGGTCGACGAAAAGCCGACCGGCGCGATCACGCTGGGCGCGGGCTTCTCGTCGACGGACAAGGTGGTGCTGTCGGCCGGCGTGTCGCAGGACAACGTGTTCGGCTCGGGCACGAGCCTGTCGGTGAACGTCAACACCGCGAAGAGCTACCGCACGCTGACCGTCACGCAGGTCGACCCGTACTTCACGGTCGACGGCATCAAGCGGATCACCGACGTCTACTACCGCACGTACCAGCCGCTTTACTACTCGACGAGCTCGAGCTTCCGGATCATCAGCGCGGGCGGCAACCTGAAGTTCGGCATTCCGTTCTCGGAAGTCGACACCGTCTACTTCGGCGCGGGCTTCGAGCAGAACCGTCTCGACGTCGACTCGAACACGCCGCAGAGCTACCAGGATTACGTGAACGAGTTCGGCCGCGTGTCGAACACGGTGCCGCTGACGGTGGCATGGTCGCGCGACGCGCGTGACAGCGCGCTGATCCCGAGCCGCGGCTACTTCACGCAGGCGAACGTCGAATACGGCGTGCCGGTCGGCAAGATCCAGTACTACAAGGCCGACCTGCAGGCGCAGTACTACTATTCGTTCTCGCGCGGCTTCATCCTGGGCCTGAACCTGCAAGGCGGCTACGGTAACGGCATCGGCAACCCGTACCCGATCTTCAAGAACTACTACGCGGGCGGTATCGGCTCCGTGCGTGGCTACGAGCCGAGCTCGCTGGGCCCGCGCGACACGAAGACGAACGACCCGATCGGCGGTTCGAAGATGGTGGTCGGCAACATCGAGCTGACGTTCCCGCTGCCGGGCACCGGCTACGACCGCACGCTGCGCGTGTTCACGTTCCTCGACGGCGGTAACGTGTGGGGCAACGCGCCGGGCGGCACGAGTACCGGCGCGAACGGCCTGCGTTACGGCTACGGTGTGGGTCTCGCGTGGATCTCGCCGATCGGCCCGCTGAAGCTGAGCCTCGGCTTCCCGCTGCAGAAGCACGAAGGCGACCAGTACCAGAAATTCCAGTTCCAGATCGGGACGGCGTTCTGATCGAACGCATGACAACAGTAACGAGAGGGTAATTTTGCTAACCGGTAAGTTTTCGAAACGAGTGATGTGTGCGCTGACCGTTGCGCTGGCCTTGGGCGCGGCGACGGCGCATGCTCAGGACGTCGCCCGCATCGCGGCGGTCAATTCGGATCGGATCCTGCGCGAGTCGGCGCCCGCCAAGGCGGCGCAGACGAAGCTCGAAGCCGAGTTCGCGAAGCGCGACAAGGATCTGCAGGACCTCGCGGCGCGCCTGAAGTCGATGTCCGATTCGCTGGACAAGAACGGTGCGTCGCTGTCGGCGGCCGATCGCGCGCAGAAGCAGCGCGATCTCGCGCAGCTCGACACCGACTTCCAGCGCAAGCAGCGCGAGTTTCGCGAAGACCTGAACCAGCGCCGCAACGAGGAGCTCGCGGCCGTGCTGGAGCGTGCGAACAAGGTCATCAAGCAGATCGCCGAGCAGCAGAATTACGACCTGATCGTGCAGGAAGCCGTGTACGTCAGCCCGCGCATCGACATCACCGACAAGGTGCTCAAGGCGCTCGCGTCCGGCTCGACGAACTGAACGGAGCAGACGACGAATGGCATTGACGCTTGAGGCACTCGTAACGCGGTTCGGCGGCGAGATCGCCGGCGACGCCCGGTGCAAGGTGGGCGGCCTCGCGCCGCTCGACCAGGCAGGCCCTCAGCAACTCGCGTTTCTCGCGAACCCGAAGTACCTGTCGCAGGTCGAGACGACCCGCGCCGGCGCGGTGCTGATCGCGCCGAAGGATCTCGAAAAGCTGGGCGCGGCCGCGAGCGGCCGCAACTTCATCGTGACGCCGAATCCGTACGCGTACTTCGCGCGCGTCGCGCAGATGTTCATCGATCTCGCCACGCCGCCGCGCGCGGCCGGCGTGCATCCGAGCGCGACGATCGATCCGGCCGCGCAGGTCGCCGCGACCGCGGTGATCGGCCCGCACGTGACGGTCGAGGCCGGCGCGGTGATCGAAGACGACGTGCAACTCGACGCGAACGTGTTCGTCGGCCGCGGCACGACGATCGGCGCCGGCTCGCACCTGTATCCGAACGCGTCGGTGTACCACGGCTGCAAGATCGGCCCGCGCGCGATCATCCACGCGGGTGCCGTGATCGGTTCCGACGGCTTCGGTTTCGCGCCGGATTTCGTCGGCGACGGCGACGCGCGCACCGGCAGCTGGGTCAAGATCCCGCAGGTCGGCGGCGTGTCGATCGGCCCGGACGTCGAGATCGGCGCGAACACGACGATCGACCGCGGCGCGATGGCGGACACCGTCATCGAAGAATGCGTGAAGATCGACAACCAGGTGCAGATCGCCCACAACTGCCGGATCGGCGCCTACACGGTGATCGCCGGCAAGGCGGGCATCGCGGGCAGCACGACGATCGGCCGCCACTGCATGATCGGCGGCGCGGCGGGGATCGCCGGCCACGTGACGCTCGGCGACTATGTCATCATCACGGCGAATTCGGGCGTGTCGAAGTCGCTGCCGAAGGCCGGCATCTACACGAGCGCGTTCCCGGCCGTCGACCACGGCGAATGGAACCGGAGCGCCGCGCTCGTGCGCAACCTCGACAAGCTGCGCGACCGCATCAAGGCGCTCGAAACCGCGCTGGCCGCCCAGGGCGGCACGCACGCCTGACCGACACCATGCGAGACCACGAACCGGGCACGGCCAGCGCATCCGGCCCGGTTTGCCAGACTGGGCCGCACGGCGGCCCGCTTCAGCCTTTGCATCACCACCGCGCAGCCTCTGCGTGAGACGAACCATCATGAGCACTGAAAAAATCAATCTCGACATCCACAAGATCCTCACGCTGCTGCCGCATCGCTATCCGATTCTGCTCGTCGATCGCGTGCTCGAACTCGAGCCGCACAAGGGGATCAAAGCGCTGAAGAACGTGTCGATCAACGAGCCGTTCTTCCAGGGGCACTTCCCGAAGCGGCCGGTGATGCCGGGAGTGCTGATCCTCGAGGCGCTCGCTCAGGCGGCCGCGCTGCTGACGTTCTCGGAAGAGCAGCCGAAGGATCCGGAAAACACGCTGTACTACTTCGTCGGGATCGACGGCGCGCGCTTCAAGCGCGTGGTCGAACCGGGCGACCAGCTGATTCTGAACGTGACGTTCGAACGTTACATCCGCGGCATCTGGAAGTTCAAGGCAGTGGCGGAAGTGGACGGCAAGGTGGCGGCGGAAGCCGAACTGATGTGCACGGTCAAGACGGCCGACGCGGCGCCCTGAGCGACGCGGCACGCATGGGTAACGTAACGCGGGCAACGCGACACATCACATCGAGAGGCAACGGCGCATGACCAGGATTCATCCTACCGCGATCGTCGAACCGGGCGCACAGATCGACGAGTCCGTCGAGATCGGGCCGTACGCGATCGTCGGGCCGCACGTCACGATCGGCGCGCGCACGACGATCGGCTCGCACAGCGTGATCGAAGGTCACACGACGCTCGGCGAGGACAACCGCATCGGCCATTACGCGTCGGTGGGCGGCCGTCCGCAGGACATGAAGTACAAGGACGAGCCGACGAAGCTCGTGATCGGCAACCGCAACACGATCCGCGAATTCACGACGATCCACACCGGCACCGTGCAGGACGTCGGCGTGACGACGCTCGGCGACGACAACTGGATCATGGCCTATGTGCACATCGGCCATGACTGCCGCGTCGGCAACAACGTGATCCTGTCGAGCAACGCGCAGATGGCCGGTCACGTCGAGATCGGCGACTTTGCGATCGTCGGCGGGATGTCCGGTGTGCACCAGTTCGTGCGCATCGGCGCGCACTCGATGCTGGGCGGCGCCTCGGCGCTCGTGCAGGACGTGCCGCCGTTCGTGATCGCGGCCGGCAACAAGGCCGAGCCGCACGGCATCAACGTCGAAGGCCTGCGCCGGCGCGGTTTCTCGCCCGACGCGATCTCGGCGCTGCGCAGCGCGTACCGCCTGCTGTACAAGAACGGCCTGTCGCTCGAGGAAGCGAAGGTGCAGTTGCGCGAGCTGGCGGCCGCGGGCGGCGAAGGCGACGCAGCGGTCACCGCGCTCGTCGAGTTCATCGACGCGTCCCAACGCGGCATCATCCGCTAAGCGATGTCGCTCCCGACCAATCAGCTCCGGCTCGCGATGGTGGCCGGCGAGCCGTCGGGCGACCTGCTCGCGGCGTCGCTGCTCGGCGGGCTTCAGGCGCGGCTGCCCGCATCGACCCGCTACTACGGGATCGGCGGGCAGCGGATGCTCGCGCACGGCTTCGACTCGCACTGGCAGATGGACAAGCTGACGGTGCGCGGCTACGTCGAGGCGCTGGGCCAGATTCCCGAGATCCTGCGGATTCGCGGCGAGCTGAAGCGCCAGCTGCTCGCGGAGCGGCCCGACGCCTTCATCGGCGTCGACGCGCCCGATTTCAACTTCAGCGTGGAGCAGGCCGCGCGCGACGCGGGCATCCCGTCGATCCACTTCGTGTGCCCGTCGATCTGGGCGTGGCGCGGCGGCCGGATCAAGAAGATCGCGAAGTCCGTCGACCACATGCTGTGCCTGTTCCCGTTCGAACCGGCGATCCTCGACAAGGCAGGCGTCGCGTCGACGTATGTCGGCCACCCGCTGGCCGACGAGATTCCGCTCGAGCCCGACACGCACGGCGCGCGCATCGCGCTCGGCCTGCCGGCCGAGGGCCCCGTGATCGCGGTGCTGCCGGGCAGCCGGCGCTCGGAGATCGGGCTGATCGGCCCGACGTTCTTCGCCGCGATGGCGCTGATGCAGCAGCGCGAGCCCGGCGTGCGGTTCGTGATGCCGGCGGCGACGCCCGCGCTGCGCGAACTGCTGCAGCCGCTCGTCGACGCCCATCCGCAACTCGCGCTGACGATCACCGACGGCCGCTCGCAGGTTGCGATGACGGCCGCCGACGCGATCCTCGTGAAGAGCGGCACCGTCACGCTGGAAGCCGCGCTGCTGAAAAAGCCGATGGTGATCTCGTACAAGGTGCCCTGGCTGACCGGACAGATCATGCGCCGGCAGGGCTATCTGCCGTACGTCGGCTTGCCGAACATCCTGGCGGGGCGCTTCGTCGTGCCCGAGCTGCTGCAGCATTTCGCGACGCCCGAGGCGCTCGCCGATGCGACGCTCACGCAGCTGCGCGACGACGCGAACCGCCGCACGCTGACCGAAGTGTTTACCGAAATGCATCTCTCGCTGCGGCAGAACACGGCCGCGAAGGCGGCCGAAGCGGTCGTGCGCGTACTCGAGCAACGCAAGGGGCGCGCATGACGGCAGCTCGTGCACCACGCCGCCGCGCGTCGACCGACGTGCAGGGCGGCTTCGACTTCAGCCGGCCCGACGAGATCGTCTGCGGCGTCGACGAAGCGGGCCGCGGCCCGCTCGCGGGGCCGGTGGTCGCCGCCGCGGTGATCCTCGATCCCGCGCAGCCGATCGACGGGCTCGACGATTCGAAGGCGCTGTCCGCGAAAAAGCGCGACGCGCTGTACGACCTGATCGTCGCGCGCTCGCGTGCGTATTGCGTCGCGTCGGCCAGCGTCGACGAGATCGACACGCTCAACATCCTGCACGCGACGATGCTCGCGATGAAGCGGGCCGTCGAAGGCCTGTCGGTGCTGCCGACGCTCGCGCAGATCGACGGCAACCGCTGCCCGACGCTGATGGTGCGTGCCGAGGCGATCGTCAGCGGAGACGCGCTCGTGCCGAGCATCTCGGCCGCGTCGATCCTCGCGAAGGTCGCGCGTGACCGCATGCTCGTCGAGCTGCACGAACGCTTCCCGGTGTACGGGTTCAACGTGCATGCGGGCTACGGCACCGAGAAACATCTCGCCGCGCTGCGCGAGCACGGCCCGTGCGAAGCGCATCGGCGCTCGTTCGCACCCGTGCGCGCGGCACTCGACCTGATTCGATGAAAAGCATTACTTCCCGCGACAACCCGCTGTACAAGCGCCTGAAGGCGCTTGCGGGTTCGACGTCCCAGCAGCGCCGCGGCGGCCAGGCGCTGCTCGAAGGTTTTCACCTCGCCAGCGCGTATCTCGATACGGGCGCGATACCCGAGCTGTGCGTCGCCACCGAAGGCGCGCTCGCGCACGACGAAGCGCAGGCGATCATCGCGCGCGTCGACGTGCAGCGGGTCGTCACGCTGCCCGATGCGCTGTTCGGACAACTGTCGAACGTGGTGAGCGGCGTCGGTTTCCTGCTGCTCGTCGATCGTCCCGCGCAGCCGCTGCCGGAGCGTGTCACGCACACGTCGGTCGTGCTCGACGGCGTGCAGGACGCCGGCAACGTCGGCTCGATCCTGCGCAGCGCGGCCGCGGCCGGTGTGCGGCACGTGTTCTGCGCGCCGGGCACCGCCTATGCGTGGTCGTCGAAGGTGCTGCGCTCGGGAATGGGCGCGCACTTCCTGCTGTCGATCCACGAGGATGTCGAGGCCGGCGCGCTCGCCGAACGCCTCGACGTGCCGGTCGCGCTGACCGATTCGCACGGCGCGCAGGCGATCTACGACTGCGACCTGGCCGGTCCCGTCGCATGGGTGTTCGGCAACGAGGGCGCCGGCGTGTCGGCGTTCTGGCGCGACGTGGCCACGCATCGCGTGACGATCCCGCAGCCGGGCGGCATGGAGTCGCTGAATGTGGCGGCTGCGGCGGCGGTGTGCCTGTTCGAGCAGGTGCGGCAGCAGCGTCGCGCATGACTTGATGACGTGACGCGCGGCGTTGGCCGCGCGGTATCCCGCACCACGAAACAAGGCCGCGTTCGACGCGGCCTTGTTGCTTCTGGCGACGGCGGCCCGGCGGCCGCCCGTGCGCCGGTCGTCAGTACGACTGCCGGTCGAGGCGGATTTCCTGCAGGATCGTCGTCGCGATCTCCTCGATCGACTTGTGCGTCGACGACAGCCACTTGATCCCTTCGCGGCGCATCATCGCCTCGGCCTCGTTGATCTCGTAGCGGCAATTCTCGGGCGCCGCGTACTTGCTGCCGGGGCGGCGCTCGTTGCGGATCTCCGACAGGCGCTGCGGATCGATCGACAGCCCGAACAGCTTGTCGCGATGCGGCGACAGCGCCGACGGCAGCTTGCCGCGCTCGAAGTCTTCCGGAATCAGCGGATAGTTGGCGGCCTTCACGCCGTACTGCATCGCGAGATACAGGCTCGTCGGCGTCTTGCCGCTGCGCGACACGCCGACCAGGATCACGTCGGCTTCCGACAGGTTGCGGTTCGACTGGCCGTCGTCGTGCGCGAGCGAGAAGTTGATCGCCTCGATCCGCGTCTTGTATTCCTCGGTGTCGGCGTTCTGGTGGCCGCGGCCCATCGCGTGGCTCGACTTCAGCTCCAGTTCCTGCTCGAGCGGCTCGACGAAGCGCTGGAACATGTCCAGCACGAGCGCGTTCGAGCGCTTGACGATGTCGTTCGACTCGCTGTCGACGAGCGTCGTGAACACGATCGCGCGGCGGCCGTCGTGCACCGCGGCTTCGTTGATCTTCTCGACGGTCGAAAAGGCCTTGTCGAGCGAGTCGACGAACGGCACGCGCACGAGCCGGAATTTCTGGTCGAACTGGGAGAGGATCGAGTGCGCGAAGGTTTCGGCAGTGATCCCGGTGCCGTCGGAGACGATGAAAACGGTAGGCAGCATGAATCTGGGCGTCGAGCGTGAAGGGCGGTTGCGCGGGCGGCTGGAGGTCCGCCTCCAGGCACAGTGACAAGGTCGCGCCACATCCGGCAGCCGGCACGGTAGAATAGCGGCAACCTGTTGGATAAGCAATTGCGGGGGCGGGGTGCGAACGGCACGCCAGACTTGCCGCGAACGTTCCAGAACTCCCGGCAAGTTCGGCGATTCGTCTGAATATATCGCCCTTCTGCCGGGATTTTTGCAAATCGGGTCGGAAGATTTCCGCCTGCGATTGTTTCTCCAACAGGTTGCGCAAGACGCGCCGCGCCTTTTTGCAAGCGCCCGCGTCCGAGCCCACTTGCGCAATCGAGCATTTTTTTCACACTTAGGGGCTTGTATGACTAACGCAGCAAACGTCGCAAAGGACCAGGCGTATGTAATCCCGTTCGAGCAGTTGCGGATGACCGATGTGGAGATCGTGGGCGGCAAGAATGCGTCGCTCGGCGAGATGATCAGCCAGCTTTCCGAAGCAGGCGTTCGCGTACCCACCGGTTTCGCCACGACCGCGCTCGCATTCCGCGATTTCCTCAAGCACAACGATCTGACCGATCGCATCGCCAAGCGTCTCGAGTCGCTCGACATCGACGACGTGAAGGCGCTCGCCGAAGCCGGTGCCGAAATCCGCAAGTGGATCGTCGACGCGCCGCTGCAGGCACGTCTCGAGGAGGAAATCCGCGCACAGTTCGAAATCCTGAAGAACGGCTCGCCGGGCGAGCTGTCGTTCGCCGTGCGTTCGTCCGCGACCGCGGAAGACCTGCCCGACGCCTCGTTCGCCGGCCAGCAGGAGTCGTACCTGAACGTCGTCGGCATCGACGACGTGCTCGACCGCATGAAGCACGTGTTCGCGTCGCTGTACAACGACCGCGCGATCTCGTACCGCGTGCACAAGGGCTTCACGCACGCTGAAGTCGCGCTGTCGGCCGGTGTGCAGCGCATGGTCCGCTCGGACGTCGGCGCGGCCGGCGTGATGTTCACGATCGACACCGAATCGGGCTTCAAGGACGCCGTGTTCATCACGTCGAGCTACGGCCTGGGCGAAACCGTCGTGCAGGGTGCCGTGAACCCGGACGAGTTCTACGTGTTCAAGACGACGCTCGCACAGGACAAGTACCCGATCATCCGCCGCTCGATCGGCTCGAAGCTGATCAAGATGGAATTCACGCAGCCGGGCGAGCCGGGCCGCGTGAAGACGGTCGACGTGCCGCACGAGCAGCGCAACCGCTACTCGATCACCGACGAAGACGTGATCGAGCTCGCGAAGTACGCGGTCATCATCGAGAAGCACTACCAGCGTCCGATGGACATCGAGTGGGGCAAGGACGGCCGCGACGGCAAGATCTTCATCCTGCAGGCGCGTCCGGAAACGGTGAAGAGCCAGGCGAGCGGCAAGGCCGAGCAGCGCTTCAAGCTGAAGGGCCAGTCGCAGGTGCTGGCAACGGGCCGCGCGATCGGCCAGAAGATCGGCGCGGGCCCCGTGCGCGTGATCCAGGACCCGTCGGAAATGGAACGCGTGCAGCCGGGCGACGTGCTGGTGGCGGACATGACCGACCCGAACTGGGAGCCGGTGATGAAGCGTGCGGCGGCGATCGTCACGAACCGTGGCGGCCGCACCTGCCACGCGGCGATCATCGCGCGTGAGCTCGGCGTGCCGGCAGTCGTCGGCTGCGGCGACGCGACCGACGTGCTGAAGGACGGCGCGCTCGTCACGGTGTCGTGCGCGGAAGGCGACGAAGGCAAGATCTACGACGGGCTGCTCGAGACGGAAGTCACGGAAGTGCAGCGCGGCGAACTGCCGGAAATCCCGGTCAAGATCATGATGAACGTCGGCAACCCGCAGCTCGCGTTCGACTTCTCGCAACTGCCGAACGGTGGTGTTGGCCTCGCGCGTCTCGAGTTCATCATCAACAACAACATCGGCGTGCACCCGAAGGCGATCCTCGAGTACCCGAACATCGACCAGGACCTGAAGAAGGCGGTCGAGAGCGTCGCGCGCGGTCACGCGTCGCCGCGCCAGTTCTACGTCGACAAGCTGACGGAAGGCGTCGCGACGATCGCCGCGGCGTTCTATCCGAAGCCCGTGATCGTGCGTCTGTCCGACTTCAAGTCGAACGAGTACAAGAAGCTGATCGGCGGTTCGCGCTACGAGCCGGACGAGGAAAACCCGATGCTGGGCTTCCGCGGCGCGTCGCGTTACATCGCCGAAGACTTCGCGCAGGCGTTCGAGATGGAATGCCGTGCACTGAAGCGCGTGCGCGACGAGATGGGCCTGACCAACGTCGAGATCATGGTGCCGTTCGTGCGTACCGTGAAGCAGGCGGAGCGTGTCGTCGGCCTGCTCGAGAAGTTCGGCCTGAAGCGCGGCGAGAACGGCCTGCGCCTCGTGATGATGTGCGAAGTCCCGACTAACGCGATCCTCGCCGAAGAGTTCCTCGAGCACTTCGACGGTTTCTCGATCGGTTCGAACGACCTCACGCAGCTCACGCTCGGCCTCGACCGTGACTCGGGCATGGAACTGCTGGCCGTCGACTTCGACGAACGCGACCCGGCCGTCAAGTTCCTGCTCAAGCGCGCGATCGATACCTGCCGCAAGATGGGCAAGTACGTCGGTATCTGCGGCCAGGGCCCGTCCGATCACCCGGACTTCGCGCAATGGCTGACCGACGAAGGCATCGTGTCGATCTCGCTGAACCCGGACACGATCATCGATACGTGGCAGGCGCTCGCCAACCGGAAGTAACGGTCGGTAACGCTTATTCGGCGCAAGCGCGGTACGCCGCGCTTGCGTTGAAGGCAAAATGCAAGGTTCGTGTTATAAACACCCCGGTAAGCGCCGGGGTGTTTTTTTTCGTCGGTACGCGCCGCGTTGCGTCATGCGTGTCGACCGCGACCCACGGGCGGGCGCGCAGCGAATATAGTGAGCAGCGGGGACGTTTTTCGGGAGGCCACAATGATGTCGGGGCATCTGTTCTGGTGGGTCGGAGTCGGCGTGCTGGTCGTCGCCGAATTGCTGACCGGCACGTTCTATCTGCTGATGATCGCGCTCGGCTTTCTCGCGGGCGCGCTGCTGCAGCTCGCCGGTTTCGCGCCGCACGTGCAGTTCGGTGCGGCCGCCGTGGTCGCGATCGTCGCGATGATCGTGCTGCGCCGCTCGGGGCTCGGGCGCAAGCAGAAGCGCGACACGTCGACGAATCCGGACGTCAATCTCGATATCGGCGCGACCGTCACGGTCGACGCGTGGCACGACCGCCGCGCGCGTGTGCAGTATCGCGGCGCCGACTGGGACGTCGAACTCGCGGCCGGCGAGCGCGACGATGCACGCGTGTATCAGGTGCGTGCCGTGCGCGGCAACAGTCTCGTCGTCATCGCGAAACCCGCGGGCTGATCGTCCACTGATACAACAAGGAGGGAATATTTCATGGATTCGCTGATCATCTGGGTCGTCCTGCTCGTCATCGCCATCGTGATCGTGTCGAAGACGGTGAAGATCGTGCCGCAGCAGCATGCGTGGGTGCTCGAACGCTTCGGGCGCTATCACGCGACGCTGTCGCCCGGTCTCAATATCGTGCTGCCGTTCGTCGACCGCATCGCCTACCGGCACGTGCTGAAGGAAATTCCGCTCGACGTGCCGAGCCAGGTCTGCATCACGCGCGACAACACGCAGCTGCAGGTCGACGGCGTGCTGTACTTCCAGGTGACCGATCCGATGAAGGCGTCGTACGGGTCGAGCAACTTCGTGCTCGCGATCACGCAGCTCGCGCAGACGACGCTGCGCTCGGTGGTCGGCAAGCTCGAACTCGACAAGACCTTCGAGGAGCGCGACTTCATCAACCACAACATCGTGTCGGCGCTCGACCAGGCCGCCGCGAACTGGGGGGTGAAGGTGCTGCGCTACGAGATCAAGGACCTGACGCCGCCGAAGGAGATCCTCCATGCGATGCAGGCGCAGATCACCGCGGAGCGGGAAAAGCGCGCGCTGATCGCTGCTTCCGAAGGCCGCAAGCAGGAGCAGATCAACCTCGCGTCGGGCGCGCGCGAAGCGGCGATCCAGAAGTCGGAAGGCGAGCGGCAGGCCGCGATCAACCAGGCGCAGGGCGAGGCGGCCGCGATTCTCGCGGTGGCCGAGGCGAACGCGCAGGCGATCCAGAAGATCGCGAACGCGATCCAGTCGCAGGGCGGGATGGATGCCGTGAACCTGAAGGTCGCCGAGCAGTACGTCGGCGCGTTCTCGAACCTCGCGAAACAGGGCAATACGCTGATCGTGCCGGCGAACTTGTCGGATCTCGGCACCGCGATCGCGTCGGCGCTGACGATCGTCAAGAACGCGGCACCGGCGGCGAGCGGGCGGGGCTGAGCGGCACGCGCGGGTTACGCGTGCCGGCGATCGCCGCGAGCGTCGCCGGGTGTGCGCCGCTCGTGTGCCCGGTATGTGCCGGTCATGCGCCCGGCATGCGGCGAATCGTCGCGCGACCTCGGGCGCGATCGCGCCCGCATGTCAGCAGTACAGGCTGCGCAGCGGTTCGTCCCGGAAGGCGAGCGGCGGTCCGGCCGGCGCTCATGCGCTTCGCACCGCACACAGCAACACGGCCCGCTTCGAGCGGGCCGTGTCGTTTGTGAGGCTGGCTTTCCCGAGCGTCAGGTGCCGGCGCGCATGATGCGCGCCTTTTCGCGTTCCCAGTCGCGCTTCTTCTCGGTTTCGCGCTTGTCGTGCAGCTTCTTGCCCTTCGCGAGCGCGATGTCGCATTTCACGCGACCGCCCTTGTAGTGGAAGTTCAGCGGCACGAGCGTGTAGCCACGCTGCTCGACCTTGCCGATCAGTTTCTTGATTTCGTCACGGTGCAGCAGCAGCTTGCGCGTGCGGACCGGATCGGGCTTGATGTGCGTCGAGGCTTCGGGCAGCGGGCTGATGTGGGTGCCGATCAGGAAGATCTCGGCGTTCTTCACCACGACGTAGCCTTCCTTGATCTGGCCGCGCCCGGCGCGCAGCGCCTTGACTTCCCAGCCCTCGAGCACGAGCCCCGCCTCGTAGCGTTCCTCGATGTGATAATCGAAGTGCGCTTTCCTGTTGTCGATGATGCTCATGAAAGGATCGGGCCAACTCGTTTAAAATCACGATTTTAGCAAAGCAGGGCGGGAATCGCCCGGCTTGCGTTCTCACCTCGAGCGATGCCGCGCGATTTATGGCAGATGTCCAGAAAACCGTATTGATCCGTCATTCGGCGGAACAGATGTTCGACCTCGTCACCGACGTGGCCGATTACCCCAATTTCCTGCCCTGGTGCGGTGGCGTCGAGATTCGCCGTCAGGACGACAGCGGGATGGAAGCGCGCATCGACATCAACTTCAAGGGCATCAAGCAGCATTTCGCGACGCGCAACACGCAGCAGCGCCCGACGCGGATCGACATGGAGTTCGCGGACGGCCCGTTCCGGAAGTTCACGGGCTCGTGGCGCTTCATCCCGCTGCGCGCCGATGCATGCAAGATCGAATTCGCGCTGCACTACGAGTTCTCGAGCATCCTGCTCGAGAAGATCATCGGGCCGGTGTTCAGCCATATCGCGAACACGTTCGTCGATTCGTTCGTCAAGCGCGCCGACCAGCGCTACGGGAAGGGGTGACGCGATGCTGTCGATCGAAGTCTGCTACGCGCTGCCGGATCGCCAGACGCTGATTCCGGTGTCGCTGCCCGAAGGCGCGACCGTGCGCGCGGCGATCGACGCGAGCGGCGTGCTCGCGCTGCACCCGGAAATCGACCTCGCGCACACGAAAACCGGCATATTCGGCAAGCTCGCGCCGCTCGACGCGCCGCTCGCCGACCACGACCGCGTCGAGATCTACCGCCCGTTGATCGTCGATCCGAAGCTCGCGCGTCAGCGGCGCGTCGACAAGACCCGCCGCGAGGGCTCCGTCGAGGGCCGCAAGTGGATGCACAAGGACGCGCGCTGACGCGTCGCGTCGGCGTTGCTGCATCTTCTCCGTTCCGATTCGTCAGACCAGGCGCGGCGGCGCTCAGTGCGCCGTGACGTTCGCGTTCACGGCCGCGCTGCCGGGCATGTTGCCGCCCGCATGCGTGTCGTTGTGCCGGCGCACCGACCCGTAGACGCCCGCCAGCAGCAGGGCGAGCGCCACGATCTCGAGTACGCGCGGCATCCGCTGATCGTAGACGAACGCATAGAGCATCGCGAACACGGTTTCGAACACGATCAGCTGGCCGGACAGCGTGAGCGGCAGCCGCTTCGACGCCGCGTTCCACAGTCCGTTGCCGAGCCACGACGCGCCGATCGCAAGCACGAGGTTCAGCAGCCAGAACAGGTGCCAGCGCGATGCCGGAACGGCGGCCTGCACCGTGCCGGCCGGCAGCGCGAGGATCGCGAGCCAGCAGAGGCCGCCGATCAGCCCCGTCACGACACCCCACAGCACCGACCACTCGTTGCCGCCGAAATGAGGGTGGCGCTGCAGGTAGCGCGTGTTCGCGACCGCGTACCAGGTCCAGCTCGCGAGCGCGCCGCTTGCGCACGCGATGCCCGCGAGCTTCTGGCCGAGCGTCGTCGCCTGCGCGGCTTCCGACGTGAAGAGGTCGACGTTGATGCAGACGATGCCGGCGATCACCAGCGCGAGCGGGGCGGCGAGGCGCCGCAGCGGCATCGCGCCGTGGTCGCCGACGCCCGCGAGCGTGACGGTCACGGGCAGCACGCCGACGATCAGCGAGCTGGGTGCGATGCCGATCAGGTGCACGGCACCGGACAGCAGCATGTAGTACGCAACGTTGCCGATCAGCGCGAGCTTCGCGAGCGCGACGAGGTCCTCGCGGGTCAGCCGGGCGAGCAGCGAGCGGGCGGCCGGCAGGGCCGCCGCCAGCGACACGAGGCCGTACATCGCATAGCGGCCCGCGCTCAGCAGCAGCGGCGAGAAGTCGGTCATCAGCCGCGGCACGAGAAAGACCATGCCCCACAACGCGCCCGCGAGGACGCCATACACCACACCGCGCTGCATCGACTGCTCCGAACGAAAGACTGACGAGCGCGCATCTTAACGACGGCGGCGCGACCGCGTCTTGTTCATTCCTGCACTCGGGAGCGGGACGTGGGAAGGATCGGCTGCAAGCGCCGCCGCGACCCGGTCCTGTTTGACCGGGGGCTGCGGTGGGTCGCGTTGCCCTTCGACGATCAACCGATCAGCGCTCGACCGGCTCGGCCGCCGCAGCACTGTCGCCCGCCGCGGCTGCACGCGCGGGGCGGCGCACGGTGCGCAGCTTGCCGCTGTTGCCGCCGCCGCAGTAGAAGAGGTCGCGGCCGTCGGACTCCAGCCCCGACACGCCGACGCCGGGCGGCATGTCGACCTGTTCGAGCACTTGCCCGGTGCGCGGGTCGATCCGCCGCAACGCGCTCTCGTCCGCTTCCCAGGTGCCGTGCCACAGCTCGCCGTCGACCCACGTCACGCCGGTGACGAAGCGGTTCGATTCGATCGTGCGCAGCACGGCGCCCGATTGCGGATCCACCTGATGAATCTTGCGTTCGCGGTACTGGCCGACCCACAGCGTGCCTTCCGCCCAGGCCAGCCCCGAATCGGCGCCGCCGCCGGGCGCGGGGATCGTCGCGAGCACGCGGCCGGAGTCGGGATCGATCTTCTCGATACGGTCCTCGACGATCTGGAACAGGTGGCGCCCGTCGAACGCGGTGCCTGCGTGCGCGGCGACGTCGAGTGCGCGCACGGTCGTGCCGCGTTCCGGGTCGAGCGCGTTCAGCTTGTCGCCGGACGCGAACCACACGTGCCGCCCGTCGAACGTGACGCCGTGTACGCCGTCGACGCCCGGAAACGGGCCGTATTCGCGGAGGATGTCTGCGGTGGAGCGTTTCATGTTTGTCACCTCGTCGTTGGTATCCCCATCCTAGTCGCCCGGCAGCGGCGCGGGGAGTAACAAGGTCGTCGCGAATCCGGGCAGCGGCGGCGTCATCCAGCGGCGCGCGCGACCGCGGCCGACCGCCTGCACCTTGTCCGCTTCGGCGAGCGCATCGAGCGCGCGCTGCACGGTGCGCGGGTTCACGCCGAGTGCGAGCGCCAGCGCGGAGCTCGACCACGCCTCGCCGTCCGCGAGCAGCGCGAGCACGGCCGCGTGGCGGTCGTCGACCGGACGCGCGAGCACGACGGCCTCGTGCGGGCCGAGCGGTTCGAGCGCGAAGCCGCTCGGCGTCGCAGTGATGTTCGCGAGCGGCCGCAGCACCGCGCGCAAGCGGCCGATCTCGACGCGCAGGCGGGCGCGATGCGATTCGTCCGCATGTCTCGCGCGAAACGCCGCGGCGACGAGCGTGTTTCTCGACACGTCGCCGGGCCACGCCTCGCCCAGTGCGCGGGCGAGCACGAACAGCACCGGGCGGCGTGCGAGCGACACGGTCGTGCGCGCGTCGCGCACCGCGTGGCGGCATGCATCGACGACCAGCGCGTTCGATGCCAGCAGCGCCTCGACCTCGTCGAGCAGCACGAGCCGCGACGCACCGCGCGCGATGAGTCGCGCGGCCGGCGTATCGAGCATGCGGGCGGCCGTGTCGACTTCGGCCGTCAGCGCGGCGATGCCGGCGTCCCGTGCGGCCGCGCGCGCACGGGCGAGCGCCAGGCGCGCCGCGTGCGGGCGGATGCGGCGCATCGCGATGCCGGCCGCGATCAGTTCATGAGCTGCGCGCGATGCGGCGGGCAGCGGTGCGGGATCGAGGCTCGCGAGCCGCTGTTCGGCATCCCCGACGTGCCCGATCAGCAGCAGCCGGCGCACGCCGAGATAGCGCGCATGCGCGGCGTTCGTGCGGTCGCCGTGTGCGTCGAGCGTCGCGCAGGCGGCGTCGAGGGCGCGCGACGGCCAGCCGAGGTCGCGTGACGCCAGCGCGATCTCGGCCTCCGCGACGACGCAGCGCGCCCGCGCGACGGCTTCCTTCGCGCCGAACGCGCGAGCCGCGCTGCGCACGAGCGCGCGTGCGCGCTCGAAATCGCCGAGCTGGGCCATCGCGATTCCGCGCAACGCGAGCGCCGGTGCGTCGTCGCGCAACGCGACGCGGTTCAGCGCGCCGAGCGGGTCGCCCGCCGCGAGCGCCCGCGCGGCGGCCGTGATCAGCGAATCCATCCGAATCCCGACACAGTTGTCACTCCCTCCGGTTCGACGCCCGGTCCTAATCTAGCACCACGCACACGGCAGATGTGCCGTGCCCGGATATCCATCGAAAGGAGGAACCCGTAATGACGAACCATCTCACCGGAACGCGCGACGAATGGCTGGCTGCGCGCCGCGCGCTGCTCGATGCGGAAAAGGCGCTGACCCGGCAGGGCGACGAACTCGCGCGGCGGCGCCAGGCGCTGCCGTGGGTGCGCGTCGACAAGGCCTACCGGTTCGACACCGAACGCGGCCCGGCGACGCTCGACGATCTGTTCGGCGGCCGCTCGCAACTGCTCGTCTATCACTTCATGTTCGGCCCCGACTACAAGGCCGGCTGCCCGTCGTGCTCGGCGCTCGCCGACGGCTTCGACGGTTTCGCGGTCCACCTCGCGAACCACGACGTGACGCTCGCGGCGGTGTCGCGCGCGCCGCTTGCGAAGCTGCTGGCATACCGGCAGCGGATGGGCTGGCACTTTCCGTGGGCGTCGTCGGACGGCGGCGAGTTCAACTTTGACTTCAACGTGTCGTTCACCGAAGCGCAGCAGCGCGCCGGCGACGTCGAATACAACTATGCGCGCGCCGCCCACGCGATGGACATGGACCCGCCGCCCGCCGCGCTCGCCCAGTTCGCGGCGACGTGCGGCACCGACGCCGCGACGTACGCGCGCGACCGGCCGGGGATGAGCGCGTTCGTACGCGAGGACGGCATCGTCTATCACACGTATTCGACGTACGCGCGCGGGCTCGACGGGCTGTGGGGGATGTACCAGTGGCTCGATCGCGCGCCGCTCGGGCGCAACGAGACGGGCGTGTGGTGGCGCCGTCATGACGAGTACGCACGCGGTTGAGCGCGGCCCGGCGAGCCGCGGGAGCGGGCGATGAGCACGGCGACGAAACGGGCTGTTGCTGCTGCCGCGGGCGGCGGCCGGCGGGTGTTCGGCGCCGCGCTCGTCGCGGTATGGGCCGCCGCGATCTGGGCGACGCTCGCGCAGCACGCATCGATGGACGCGATGGGCGGCATGCCGATGGCCGGCGGCTGGACGCTGTCGGCCGGGTGGCTCAGGCCGTGCGGATGGCAGGCTGGGCGCGCGTTCGCCGCATTCGCCGGGATGTGGGGCGCGATGACGGTGACGATGATGCTGCCGGTGCTGGCGCCGGTGCTCTGGCGATGTCGGCAACGTCTCGGCGCGGCGGACGACGCGCGTGCGGCATGGTTCGTCGCGGTCGCGGGCACCGCGTATTTCTCCGTGTGGATGGCGCTCGGCGCGCTGGTGTTTCCGGTCGGCACTGCATGGGCGGCGGCCGCCGCGCGGCTGCCCGCGCTCGCCGCCACGGTGCCGTTCGCGGCTGGCGCGATCGTGCTCGGCGCGGGCGTGCTGCAGTTTTCCGGCTGGAAGGCGCGCCGGCTCGCTTGCTGCCGGCATGCGCCGGACGACGCATGCGCGCCGCGGGCGGCAGCCCGGGCTGCGGTCGCGTGGCGGTACGGCGTGCGTACCGCGCTACGGTGCGGTGCCTGCTGCGGGAACCTGATGGCCGTCGCACTGGCGGCCGGCATGATGGACCTGCGCGTGATGGCCGTCGTGACCGTGGCGGTCGCCGCCGAGCGGCTGGCGCCGGCCGGCGTTCGCGTCGCGCGGATCGTCGGCGGGGTCGCGATCGGCGCCGGCGCGGCGATGATCGCGTGGGCCGCGGCCGGGCTGGCCTAGCGGCGCCCGGGGCTGCCGGCGCGCGTCGAACGGGGCCGGCGCAGGCGCCGTCGGCAGGTCCGGCGTCGTGCGGCAACGGCGGGCGATCGGCCCGATTCCGGCCGGCTGCGCGAATGGGCCGATGCGGGGGTGAAACGAAAGGCGATCGAAAACGAACCGAACGGCGATCCGAACGATTCGGCCCCCGGGCGCCTGAAGGCGGCTAACCCGTTGTTCGTGTTGTGAAAATTCGCAGCGCTTCGCGTATAATTCGCTTTTGCGCCCATAGGATTTGCCATGCGTCTGATCCAAAAAGCACTCACTTTCGATGATGTGCTCCTCGTTCCCGCCTTTTCCGACGTTCTCCCGCGCGACACCAGCCTGAAGACCAAGCTGACCCGCAACATCTCCCTGAACATGCCGCTCGTGTCCGCCGCGATGGACACGGTCACCGAAGGTCGCCTCGCGATCGCGATGGCGCAGCAGGGTGGTGTGGGCATCGTCCACAAGAACCTCACGCCGGCCGAGCAGGCTCGCGAAGTCGCGAAGGTCAAGCGTTTCGAATCGGGCGTCGTGCGCGACCCGATCACGGTTCCGCCGCAGATGAAGGTGCGCGACGTGATCGCGCTGTCGCGTCAGCATGGCATCTCGGGCTTCCCGGTCGTCGAAGGCCCGCAGCTCGTCGGCATCGTCACGAACCGCGACCTGCGTTTCGAATCGCGCCTCGACGAACCGGTCAAGTCGATCATGACGCCGCGCGAGCGTCTCGTCACCGTCAAGGAAGGCACGCCGCTCGCCGAAGCGAAGGCGCTGATGCACAGCCACCGCCTCGAGCGCGTGCTGGTCGTCAACGACGCGTTCGAACTGCGCGGCCTGATGACCGTGAAGGACATCACGAAGCAGACCGAACACCCGGATGCGTGCAAGGACGAACACGGCAAGCTGCGCGCAGGCGCGGCGGTCGGCGTCGGCCCGGACAACGAAGAGCGCGTCGAGCTGCTGGTGCAGGCCGGCGTCGACGTGATCGTCGTCGATACCGCGCACGGCCACAGCAAGGGCGTGCTCGAGCGCGTGCGCTGGGTCAAGCAGAACTTCCCGCACGTCGAGGTGATCGGCGGCAACATCGCGACGGCCGCCGCCGCGAAGGCGCTCGTCGAATACGGCGCGGACGCGGTCAAGGTCGGTATCGGCCCGGGCTCGATCTGCACGACGCGGATCGTCGCGGGCGTCGGCGTGCCGCAGATCAGCGCGATCGCGAACGTCGCGGAAGCGCTGAAGGGCACCGGCGTGCCGTGCATCGCCGACGGCGGCGTGCGTTTCTCGGGCGACGTGTCGAAGGCCCTCGCGGCCGGCGCGAACGCGGTGATGATGGGCAGCATGTTCGCGGGTACCGAAGAGGCGCCGGGCGACGTGTTCCTCTACCAGGGCCGCCAGTACAAGTCGTACCGCGGCATGGGTTCGGTCGGCGCGATGAAGGACGGCGCGGCGGACCGCTACTTCCAGGACAACTCGGCGAACATCGACAAGCTCGTGCCGGAAGGCATCGAGGGCCGCGTCGCGTACAAGGGTTCGGTCAACGCGATCCTGTTCCAGCTGGTCGGCGGCGTGCGCGCGAGCATGGGCTACTGCGGTTGCCGCACGATCGACGAACTGCACGACAAGGCCGAATTCGTCCAGATCACCGCGGCGGGCATGCGCGAGTCGCACGTGCACGACGTGCAGATCACGAAGGAAGCACCGAACTACCACGTGGACTGATCGCCGATGAAACCGCTGCTGCGAGCCGTGCTGATCGTCGATGCCGTGCTGCTGCTGGCGTTCGGCGTGCTGTTCGTGCTGACGCCCTGGCAGGCGCTGTTCAACGCGCTGCAGCTGGCGAACATCCAGCCGGCGATGCTCGGCCAGGCGTTCGGCATCGCGCTGCTCGGCCTCGCGTGGCTCGCGTTTCATGCGGCGCTCAACGGTGATCTCACGGCGCCCGTCGCACGTGCGGTCGGCCATGTGAACTGGCTGATCGGCGTGCTGGCGGTCGTGTGGTCGTTCGGCACCGGCAACGGTCCCGCGCTCGCGGCCGCCGGCCGCGTGCTGTCGGCGATGGCCGGGGTCGCGCTGATCTTGCTGGGCCTCGGCGGCGTGCGGCTGGCATCGACCGTGCGGCGGCGCGAGAAGGCGGAAAGGGTGGAACGGGCGCAGGCGCCCGACGCTCGGGACGCGAAGCGCCCGGCCGAACCAGCGGTGGCCTCCGCGCCGCGGCAGCGGGTCGAACCGGTCGTCAGCCGTCCGGCGGCGCCCTCGGCGCCGGCCGCGGCCACCACGTCGGCCGCATCCGACCGCGCGTCAGGCAGCGTCGCATTCGACGCCCGCCCGCCGTTGCAGGATTGACCGGCGATGCGTCGCGCGAGCCGCCTGCCGCCCGACGCCGCTGTCCATGCTTTTGACGCAGCGCTTCGTGCGCTGCTTTTCTTATTCTCTTCATCCCGTCCGCAGCCATGCACGACAAAATCCTGATTCTCGACTTCGGTTCGCAAGTCACCCAACTGATCGCGCGCCGCGTGCGCGAAGCGCACGTCTACTGCGAAATCCACCCGAACGACGTGTCCGACGACTTCGTCCGCGAGTTCGCGCCGAAGGCGGTGATCCTGTCGGGCAGCCACGCGAGCACGTACGAAGACCACCAGCTGCGCGCGCCGCAGGCCGTGTGGGATCTCGGCGTGCCGGTGCTCGGCATTTGCTACGGCATGCAGACGATGGCCGTGCAGCTCGGCGGCAAGGTCGAGTGGAGCGACCATCGCGAATTCGGCTATGCGGAAATGCGCGCGCACGGCCATACGCGCCTGCTCGACGGCATCGAGGATTTCAAGACGGATGAAGGCCACGGGATGCTGAAGGTCTGGATGAGCCACGGCGACAAGGTTGCCGAGCTGCCGCCGGGCTTCGCGCTGATGGCGTCGACGCCGAGCTGCCCGATCGCCGGCATGGCCGACGAGGCGCGCGGCTACTACGCGGTGCAGTTCCACCCGGAAGTCACGCACACGGTGAAGGGCCGCCAGATCATCGAACGCTTCGTGCTGCAGATCGCCGGCGCGAAGCCCGACTGGATCATGAAGAACCACATCGAGGAAGCCGTCGCGAAGATTCGCGAGCAGGTCGGTGACGAGGAAGTGATTCTCGGCCTGTCGGGCGGCGTCGATTCGAGCGTCGCGGCCGCGCTGATCCACCGCGCGATCGGCGACCAGCTGACCTGCGTGTTCGTCGACCACGGTCTGCTGCGCCTGAACGAAGGCCAGATGGTGCTCGACATGTTCGAGGGCCGCTTGCATGCGAAGGTCGTGCACGTCGACGCATCCGAGCAGTTCCTCGGCCACCTGGCCGGCGTGACCGATCCGGAAGCGAAGCGCAAGATCATCGGCCGCGAGTTCGTCGAGGTGTTCCAGGCCGAGGCGAAGAAGCTGTCGAAGGCGAAGTGGCTCGCACAGGGCACGATCTACCCTGACGTGGTCGAATCGGGCGGCACGAAGACCAAGAAGGCGACGACGATCAAGAGCCACCACAACGTCGGCGGCCTGCCGGAAACGCTCGGCCTGAAGCTGCTCGAGCCGCTGCGCGACCTGTTCAAGGACGAAGTGCGCGAACTCGGCGTCGCGCTCGGCCTGCCGCCGGAGATGGTGTACCGCCATCCGTTCCCGGGCCCGGGCCTCGGCGTGCGGATTCTCGGCGAAGTGAAGCGCGAATACGCGGACCTGCTGCGTCGCGCGGATGCGATCTTCATCGAGGAGTTGCGCGGCACGACCGCCACCGCGCAGGACGCGGCAGCGGGCCTGTGCGGCGAGGCCGACGTCGGCAAGACCTGGTACGACCTGACGAGCCAGGCGTTCGCGGTGTTCCTGCCGGTGAAGTCGGTCGGCGTGATGGGCGATGGCCGCACGTACGACTACGTGACGTCGCTGCGCGCGGTGCAGACCACCGACTTCATGACCGCGCACTGGGCGCACCTGCCGTACGCGCTGCTCGGCCGTGCGTCGAACCGGATCATCAACGAGGTGCGCGGGATCAACCGCGTGGTGTACGACATCTCGGGCAAGCCGCCGGCGACGATCGAGTGGGAGTGATTCAAAATCGGCTCACGTCGTCTCAAGCAGTATCAAAAATCGATCGTTAGCCTTTTGCGTCAAGGGTTTGAGTGATTCAGGGGGTGTCATCCTGTATCACTCAATCCCGGTCATTCGGGCGGTACGAATGACGGTACGGCATGAGACGGCTGGAAAAGCCACACGAAGTACCGTCAGACGGTCTGACGGTATCGTGCGGCAAACCAGACCGGAGGCCGATTTTGCTGACAGACCGAGAACTGGGCGCCATCAAGCCCAGGGAAAAAACCTTCAAGGTGACCGACCGCGACGGCATGTATGCCGCCGTCCTGCCCACGGGCACCATTTCCTTCCGCTACGACTACCGTTTAAACGGGCGGCGCGAGACGCTGGCCATTGGCCGATACGACGCCGACCTGGCCCGCGCTCCGACTCGCGAACTGGATGCGCTCGAATACGGCATGGACATGTCACTGCGAGAGGCGCGTTCGCTGCTGGATCGCGCCAGGCGCGACGTGGAGCGGGGCGCATCGCCATCACGCGCCAAAGTCGAGAAGCGCACCGCTGCAGCCGAAGCGCTGACATTCGGCGGATGGGCCGAAAGCTATTTCGCCCACAAGGCAGACCCAAAGAGCGGCGCCGAGCAGCTGGCGGACAGCACCCTGGCGTTTCGCCGTTCCACGTATCGTCGCGTCATCGAACCGGAGTTCGGCAAACTTCGCCTGGACGAAGTGACGCCGCAGCGGCTGAAGCGCCTGTGCGACACCACGAAAGACAAGCGCGGGCCTGCCGTAGCGGTGCACGTGCGGGAAGTCGTGCAGGCGGTGTTTCGACATGCGCAGGGCAGCGGCCAGGCGGTAAGCAATCCGGCAGAAGCCATCCGCGCCAGCACAATCGCCTCATTTGAACCGCGCGACCGCGCATTGTCGCCGGCCGAAATTCGCACGTTCCTGACGGCGCTGGAGCAGGTTGCCACGACGCCAACACTGCGGCTGGCGCTGAAATTCGTTTTGCTGACTGGCGTGCGGAAAGGCGAGTTCATCGACGCCGTGTGGGCCGAAGTCGATTTCGACGCCGAACGCTGGACCATCCCGCCCGAACGCATGAAAGCCGGAAAGGCGCACGTCATCCCGCTGAGTGAACAGGCGCTGGATATCCTGGTGGCGCTACGGTCCTGCTTTGGCGCGAGCAAATACCTGCATCCAGGCCGCTATGACCACGATTTACCCATCAGCAACGCGACGCTGAACCGCGTGATTGACGCAGCGGTGGAGCGTATTCGAAAGGACGATCCGGAATTCCAGACGTTCGGCGTGCACGACCTTCGGCGCACGTTCTCCACCGGCCTGAACCGCGCGAAGTTTGATGAGCGGTGGATTGAAATGTCGCTGGCGCACGCGCCGCGCAACCGGATTGCCGCTGTCTACAACGTGAACCGCTACCTGTCAGAGCGGAAGATCATGCTGCAGTGCTGGGCCGACATGATCGACGCCTGGATGCGCGGCGAGTCTGCGCGCGAGCTGATTGCCGATGCCAAGCGGCGCGCGGCCGAAATCCACGAAGATGACCTGGACGACGACCTGTAAGCGCGCACCGTCTCAGCAGAACCCGGCTTCGGCCGGGTTTTTTTATGCGGCGCTGTCTCAGTGGTGAACGCGCGTGATGGTGGATGATGGTTCGGCAAATCCCACCGGGGGAATTGAGCGGCACGGATCAAGAGAATGGTTCCATGCAATCTCACTTGGAGCCGCACAAAATGCTCAATGCAAAAAAGCTTGGCCTTGAGGTCTTTCTTCGTGAATCGCAACTGCTTGGCGAGCGGTTCGTTCCCTTCACGAAGGCCACACTCTGGCGGAAGGTTCGGGACAAAAGCTTTCCGCAGCCGGTGAAGCTTTCCGCTGGCGTGACCGCCTGGAAGCTGAGTGACATTCAGGAATGGCAGCGCGCGCAATTGGACGCCGCGAGCGCGCAATAAAAATGGAGGACCGCCAAAAATGACAGCCCTCCATCAAAACGAAAAAAATCTGCGTACTGCTAATTATAGCACCAAGAAAATGCTGACCGTCGAAGATTTCAAGTCGTGGCAACGAGTGACAGAAGTTGCGCGCGCAGAACTGGAAGATGATATTCGCAGCCAAGCGGTGGATTCCCTGGTGCGTTACGTGACACGCGAAATGTCGAAGGGCGGCAGCTTGCAACAGGCGGGGGATGCGTTCCTTTCCATCAGCAAGGAATTGTGCTTCCCGTACTCGCACATCGACGCTGCACGTTCCGCCCTGATCGAAATGGGGTGGAAGCACGAATGACCATCCCGACGATTGACGATGTGGTGTCTGGCCTGCGCGGTGAGGCGCCGCGAGCGTTGCCGCCAGCGCGTGGCGGGCAGCCTGGGGGCATCGCGATTGCGAAGCCAGGGCCGGCAAAGCCTGCTACCCATGCGCCCGCGCCGGCCACCAGGGCGCTGACTGATCCCGTAAATCAGTACGGATTCCCTGACCAATCGGACAAGGGCCTGCCGATGAATACGCGCGAAAATCTCGAATACGTGTTGGAGTGCTACGGTATCACCGCCCGGTACAACGTGATCCGCAAGAAAATCGAGGTCCTGATTCCGGGCCATGCCACGTCCGTTGACAACAAGCAAAAGGCGACGCTGGCTGAAATCACTTCCATCTGCGCGCGCAACCGCATGCCAAAAACCGATATCGACCAGTACCTGGTCGCCATCGCGGATCGCAATCAGCACAACCCCGTCAAGAAGTGGATCGAATCGAAGCCGTGGGATGGCGTGAGCCGCTTCGATGCCCTGGCGGCGACTATCGAGCTGGCGGAATGCTACCCCGCTGCCATGCGCGACGCGCTGCTGCGCCGCTGGCTGATTTCGGCCGTGGCTGCCGCATTCATGCCGGAAGGCTTCGAAGCGCACGGCGCGCTAGTGTTCACTGGCCCCCAGGGTGCCGGTAAGACGCGCTGGTTTAAGCGTCTGGCGCCGGCAGAAAGCAACCTGGTGTTGACTGGCGCCATGCTGGACCCGGCGAACAAAGACACGATCATCACGGCCGTGTCGCATTGGATTGTCGAGCTGGGCGAAGTCGATGCGACGTTCAAGAAAGCCGACATTGCACGCCTGAAAGCGTTCATCACGCAGAGCACGGACAAATTCCGGCGCCCGTATGAGCGTGAGGACGACGAACGCGACCGCCGCACTGTTTTCTGCGCGTCAGTGAATGATGCGAACTATCTGGTGGACGACAGCGGGAACCGCCGCTGGTGGACCGTGGCCGTTGATCGGATCGACTATCAGCACACCATCGACATGCAGCAGCTTTGGGCCGAAGTGCTGACGTGGTTCAAGGCCGGCGAACAGTGGCACCTGACGGCCGACGAGAACACGCGCCTGAAGGCGATCAACGACGGGCATGAGCAGAGCGACCCTATCGCTGAATTGATCCTGGCTGCGTTTGACCCATCGGCGCCGGAAGTGAAGCACATGCAGGCTTCGGAAGTGCTGCGCGTTATCGGGTATAGCCAGCCGACCAGCGTTCAGGCTTCCAAGGCTGGAAAAGCCTTGGCGAAGCTGGGATTCCGCAAGTCCAAGAACGAAGGCCGGCAAGGATTCTGGATGCCGCGCAGCCGCAATGAGCGATGGCAGCCAGACGACGACGGACGCCCGTTCTAGCCGACGTGCCAGCAGCCCCGCCATCGAGCGGGGTTTTTTGTTGCCCGCTGCAGCGAGGGTACCCCGCCGGACGCGAATTTTCGCGCCTACCCCGCCGCGAAACCCTTGCCGCATAAGGCTCTGGGCAGGCGGGGTATGACGGGGTACCCAATATAAAGAAAAGGAACGACCTATGTAATGTTGCTTACATAGGTCGATGTACTCTTAGAAAATGCCCACCCCGCCATACCCCGTACCCCGCTGATGCCCCGACGAACGCCATTGCACCATGTCCTAGATGACATGCGCCAGCTATCCATCGCGCTGCTGAGAGAGCGCAGGTTTGCGTCGCGTGCTGGTGATGTGCTGCTGCTGGTTGGTGTGGCCATCGGCGACCTGGAGGCCAGGCCAATGACAGCGTTCAAGCTGGCCCAGTACATCGGCATGCCGCGTCCTACGGTCGTGCGCAAGCTGGCGAGAATGGCGCGTGCTGGGCTGGTGAAGCGTGATGGCAGAGGCAGATACGGCCTGACCGACGAAGGCCGCAGACGAGCTGCCGGCGTGGCCTGATGCGCGCCTGGATGCACCGCGCTGGGGCATCGCGGGTCCTTCCCCCGGCCGCCAGGGTACGGGGGCAAGGCTTCCGCACCTTTCGATATCTGCGTGGCCCCAAACGTCCCATTTCCGTTTCCCATTGTGAAATGCGGTGAACGTTCGTTCGCAAACAGTGGAAATTCCACAGGAGGAATTGCGCATCGAAAAGCGGAACAATGCGGGAAAACTCACCACAAGGATTCCCGAACATGATCGAAAACGAACAACGCCCGCTGTCGCACTTCAGCGACGCAGAGATTAACGCCGCCTTTGAGCGCACCTTCGCCGGCACGCGTGGCCACGTTGAAGGCCGCGCGGTGCGCACGAACCCGCTGCATGGCGCATTCGGTGAAGCCGGCCGCGCTATGCCGCCCGTCTATCAGCAAGGCAGCGGTGAGAGCGCAAGATTCATCCCGGTGGGTGGCGAGGCCGCGACGATGGTGCGGCTCAACCTGGCCGACTTCATCAGCAACACGATCCAGGCCGACAACGTCCACGTAGTGAACGAGAAGCCGGCCGGCGAAACGCATGTTATCGATCCGGTCGCAGAGATTTCGGCCCGCAGCGCGGCCGTGCAAGCAGGCGTGCGCCTGGTGCTGGCGCATCCCCGCGATCAAGCGATCGGCATCAACGGCGAACAGACCAGCGGGTTGTTTGGCCTGTACCGCGACAGCGCGCTGGTGCGCCGTACCCTGCCGGCGAATTTCACGGACGTGGCAGACGGCACCGCAGCAGCAGCGCAGGCGCTGCCGTTCAAGGACAAGGAATATGGCTGGCCCGACGCGCCCAGCGCGGCGTTCTCCACAAACGTGACGCGCAAGATGGACAAGGCAGTCGGCGGCGGCGAAACCCTGTGGTCCTGCATGCTGGACGCCATCCTGGGCGGCCTGGCGCAGTACGTTGACCGCGTTTTCTTCGCGGCCCTGGCGGCGACGAACCCGACCGCGTTCAGCTTCAACAAGGTGGCCGCGCAGTTCCTGCAGGAAAGCGACATTCGAGCCGTCACGAACGGCACGGGCGCGGGCTATCGCGGCGATGGCGTGTTCAGCGTGCAGGGCGTGCCGGCGATGCTGTCGGCGCAGGCTGGTGCCCCGTACATCTTCGCACCGGGCACCTGCGTGGCCGCGCTGTGGCATGACGTTGATATCAAAATTAACCGCCTGAACACGCAAGGCGACGCGCAGGTTACGTGCTTCGCATCTGCACAAGGCATCGTGCCGGATGCGAACGTGGTGTGGACGGCCGCGTAATGCTTGCCCGCCTTCGCGCCATGGTGGGCGGGCGAAAGCCCACCGCAGCGCCAGCCAGCGACGAGCTGCCAGTCGAAGCCGCAACCGTGATCGCTGGCGCTTCCTTTGTGGATCGCGGCGCGGACGACGAAGGAAACCCGCGCCTGCTGGTGATGACAGTGCACGGCACGTTTCGCTACTCGTTCGACGGCGCGCGCGACTGGCTGCGACAAGCATTCCCGGCGCTGAACGAAGCGCAGACTGCCCGCGCCGTGAAGCTGCTGGCCAGCCGCGTCACCGAGTTTAAACACACAGTCAACGCTAGCGCGGCGCACACGCAACGCAGTGCCTGGCGCGACTGGAAGCCATTGGAGTTCTGACGATGGAACAGCAAAAGGTTTCCCTCACACTCCCGCGCGATGTACGCGAGCAAATCGAAGCGCAGCGCCGTGCCATGTCGCAACGTGTCGGAGCAGAACTGAGTTTCAACCAGACGGCCACGGCATTGCTGCGGCGCGCGCTGGGCAACGCGAACGATTTCCAACCGAGCCGCGCGGGTTAATACGCGGACGCGAGCTCACGAGCGCGGTCCATCAGCGTGGGCACGGCCTGACCCCCTCCGTGTTGAGCCTGGGGGTTACCCCTTCGCGCTGGCTACCGACGCCGGAAGTATCGGAAGCAATCCTAAACATATGAGTACAACCACATGAGCACACGAAACACACTCACCGAAGCCGCCAACGCATGCGGCGAAGCGTCCGCGACGCTCGCGCGGTTCCGCGCGTTGCTGGCCGGCGCCGCGAACCTGGATGCTCCTGCTGTCGCACATGCGACGGTCGAGCTTCGGCGCCTAGCGACCCAGCTGGAAGTCACCGCAATTGCACTCGCAAATGCGACGCGCCAGGGGACGGCCGCATGAAAGCGCTGCTGACGAAGCTGTTTAAGCGACACGCCGAGCCTGCGGCGACCCACGAAGTCGCCCCGGCACCGGCGCCATCGCCGACCACGCGCAAGCCTGGCGGCAAGCGGCGATACAGCCAGCGCAAACCGCGCCATCCCGCACCGCATGGTGCGACGAGCATTGATCCGGCCGGCCCGCTGATCGAGCAGGCCCGCCAGGCCAGGGGCATCAAGCAATGAATGGTGTCGATCCGAACAACGTTTTCGCCCTGATTGCCGCAGCCATGGCAACGGCCGACGCGATCAGCCAGGACACGCGCCAGTCGCTGGATAGACGCGACGGTGCCGGCCGATTGCGTGACGCGCTACGCAGCTGGAAAGGCCTGGCATTCGAATATCGCGACTGGACGCCCGCAGCGTCGCGCGTACCCGCAACGACCGGAGCAAACGCACCATGAAAACATACCTGATGACCGCCACCGAACTGGCCGCGATCTTCGAAGTAACGCCGCGCCGTATCGGCCAGTATCGCGACGACCGAATGCTGCCGGCCATCGAGCGCGGCAAGTTCGACGTTTCCTGGCTGCTTTACCTGCGCAAGGGCGAAGAACGCGCCGAAGGACTGCGCAACCGTCCGAACCGCGACACGCTGGTGGCACTGGGCTGGCTCGCTGGCACCAATGACAAGCCGTCCGACGACGACTTGGCCGCGTTCGGCAAGCTGTTCGAACGCAACGGCCTGACGCGCGACGCTGCCCTGCTGGCAGTTGGCCGCGCCCAGCAACTGGTGGCGCGATGAGCGCGGTACGCCTTCCGTTTGCCGCAGAGGATGCCGGCCGCGCAGTTTTCCGCCGCGACAAGGATGCGCCCGACTGGGCAGCCCTGGTGGATCGCATTTTGGGTCCCGTCGTAACCGAAGCGGACCGCGAACGGCGGCGCGCTGATGCACTGGCGTTGTCGGCAGCCGCCATGAAAGCTGCCGAATAAATAAATCACTCGCAAATCGTAGATGAGCATTTCCGTACTCGTATCAAACCTTGCCCGCGCGCACGCCGCGTTCATTCATAACGGCCTGCAGCCGCTGGCGCTTCGCCCCGATGAGCCGGACGACGACCTGGCGCGCGACATTGAGCAGGCCGTCCAGCGGCATGCCGAGCGCCTGGGTGTGCGGCTGCCTTACTAATCCGCTGCAGCGGCGGCGTGCGGACGCGCTGCCGCTTCTTTGCGTGCCGATGGCGAAGGCGGCCGTACCATAGCTGTTGGGAAGTTGCGGGTAGGGGCTGCCGCAACTAGCGGAAGCGCATCCTAAGCATTACATTCCTCCATGTCTTGAAGCCTTGGGGGCGAGGAAAATGCCGGGGGTAATGCGTCTTCGCGTTTGGGACGTGGAGCACGGGGCGTGCGCCATGATTCAGCACGTCACACCGACGCTCGCTGGTGATGTGGGGGCGAGGCTGGCTATGATTGACGCCGGCAACTCCAAAGCGTGGTCACCCAGCACGTTCATTCGCTACGTCCTTGGCAGGACGATGCTCGACTACCTGTTCATTACCAACGCCGACCAGGACCACATGAGCGACCTGCGCGGGCTCGGCCTGGCTGGCGTGACCGTTGACACGCTGATTCGGAACACCTCGTACACCGGCACTACCATGAGGGCCATCAAGCTGGGCGGCGGCCCACTAACCGGCGATGCCGAATGGTATGTCGGGGCCTGCGACAGCTTCAATGTGCCCACAACGAGCCCATTCAATCAGTGCATGAACGGGATAACCTGCGCCACGTTCAGCAATGCGTTCCCGCGATTCATCGACACCAACAATCTCAGCCTGGTGGTGTTCATTCGCTATGGCGGCGTGACGTTTCTGTTTCCCGGAGACATTGAACGCGATGGGTGGCTTGCTTTGCTTGAGCGGCCAGATTTTCGGGCGTGGCTTGGTACGGTGGATGTGCTGATGGCTTCTCACCACGGGCGAGAAAATGGCTTCTGCAAAGAGGTATTCGAAATCTGCAGGCCGCAGGCGGTCGTCATATCCGACAAGGGAATCGTTCACGATACGCAACTGACCGTGCCGGACTATCGGGCCGTGGTGAGGGACGAAGGCGTGATCGTTCGGACCACCATGAAGCGTCGCCATGTGCTGACGACTCGCCGGGATGGCACGATCCAATTCGAAACTGACGACAGCGGGCGATTCTTTATCGATACGGAGTGTCAGGGATGAAAAACCGCTCCCCAGTCCTGAAGGCCGCAAACATGAAGTGGCTGGTATCGCTGGCGGCATTCGATGCGGCCGTGGTGCTGTTGTTCGTGGCGCCAGGCCTGATAGACGCCAGCACGCTGGCGATTCTCCGTGCGGGTTCGACCACGGCCCTTCCGGTGCTTGTTCTGCTGTTGACGGGGCTGCTGTCGCATGCAGCCAAGGCCAGGCTTGTCTACTGGAGGTTCACCAATCCGTTGCCTGGCAGCCAGGCATTCACGAAACACGCGCCAGCCGACGCCCGCATCGACATGAAGGCGTTGGCGAAGAACGTTGGTGCCTTGCCGACTGACCCAGGCGAGCAAAATGCGAAGTGGTACAAGCTATACCGCCAGGTGGGCGACGATCCTGCAGTAAGCGAAGCGCACAAGCTGTACCTGATGTACCGGGACATGGCGGCGATGTCGCTGCTGTTGATTCCATTGGTGCCTGCCGCGCTCTGGTACGCCGGGGCACCGCTGGGCAGCCGATGGCTCGCTGGCGCCTTGTTCGCCGCGCAATACGTGGTGTGCGCTATCGGCGCACGTCATAGCGGCGCGCGGTTCGTGTGCAACGTGCTGGCTGTCCACTCCACCACGAAGGTGAAGGCCGCGCCGGCTGCAAAGGTGTGATGTTCTCGCAAGTGGAAAGTATTCATGAACGTGAATAAGTAGCTGATTTTTAAGGGTTTTTGTTGCTTGTGGGGGAGCTAAGCGGTATCATGCCGTCTCATTAGGACAGTGTGAATCGACCATGCAACTACCGGAAAGCGTGCAAGAGATAGCCGACGTGATCGGGCGTGAACGCGCGTTGTATCTCATTGGGCAACTGCCGCGTTACGTTGGCGGTGTGAGTGGCAAGCAATCGTCGCGGGTCATCCTGTACGTTCCGACGCCGCAGCGCCTGCGTGACGATCATGACCTGGTGCGCGTCCTGGGGCGTGACGACGCTATGAAGCTATGCAATGCGTTTCCCGGCGAGAACCTGAACCCACCGAACTGCAGCCAGATTTACAAGCGATACCGCGACACGCAAATCGCGCGTATGGTGGGTGAGATGGTGGGCGAGGGATTGCCGAACGGGTACGCCGTGGGGCAAGTTGCCGACCTGTTCGGCGTCTCTGGGCGCACTGTGCGGAATGCCTGCGCATTCTGACGGTATCTGCGACGGTATGGCAAAGACGCGACGGGCTAGAAGCCAGTACCCATAAGGGTTTGCGCGTTCAATTGACAATCGAGTGGGAGTGAGCGTCGGCGTCGAGGCGTGCCTCGATGACCGATAGCGGCATCGGATGATGCGCAACGCCCGGCAGGGGAACCTGCCGGGCGTTGTCGTTTGTGCGGTTGGCGGCCGTGATTCGATGGCCGCCGGCGCGCAGTGTTTTCCTTGCCTGCATGCCGGGTCCGGGCACCGAGGTGCGGGACAGCCCGGCCACTACAAGCGACGCGTCTGCATGTCGCGCACTAGGGCAGCCGACGACCGCCGGCATCGATCATCCTGATCGAGCCCGAAGTCTGCCCCTGTCCTTGTCGAATGCTGAATTCGATGATGTCCTCGTAGAGTTCCCGTTGTCCGGCGGGCAGGACCGGCAGCAACGTCTCGCGCCGCTTGTCCGCATCGAACATCGATTCCACGAGCCATCCCGTCAGATAGAGCGCCGCCACGCAGCCGCCCGCCGTCGCAACATTGCCGTGGCACACGAGCGGCTGGTCCGGCACATGCAGCCCGCGATCCGTCAGCCCGTGTCGCGCGTCGGGGTGCGTCGTTGCGCGACGGTCCGGCAAAAGCCCGAGCCGCTCCAGGACGAAGGCGCCCGCGCAGATCGATCCGATGTATTGGCGCGCCGGATCGAGATCGAACGACGGCAGGAAATCCGGGCTCGCGAGCGCGGCCGGGATGCCCAGCCTGCCGCTCGAGAACAGCACGGCGTCGGCGCGATTGGCTTCCTCGAGCGGGCCGTGCACGGGGATGGCCAGACCATGCGCGGAACGCAACAGCGGCTGCGCGCCGAGAATCCGGACACGCCAGTCCGTGGTATTGCGGCCGAGGATGTCCCACATCAGGAACAGGTCGATGTCGGTGAACTGGTCGAATGCGACGAGAGCGATGTCTTTCAACGTGAACTCCGTGAGTCGTGGCGCCTTGCAGGAAGCGGTGGCGGCCGTGATAGAGTTCGCAGCCTATCTGCCCATGCCGCGCCATACACAGCCTGTATGGCGATACCGATGCGCACACTGACTCGAAACGACTGGATCGCCGCGGGCTTCGACGCCCTCGACGGGGAAGGGTATGCGGGGATTTCGGCCGAGCGTCTCGCACGACGGCTGAACGTGACCCGCGGCTCGTTCCATCACCACTTCCGGAATCGGGAGGACTTCGTCAGGACGTTGCTGACCGCGTGGGAGGACGATTACACCGCACGCATGCTCGCCTACGCGGCGGACGGCCGCGGCGCGGCCGACACGCTGACGCGCTACCTGCGCATCGCGGCAGAGAAGCGACCGGGGCGCGAAGTGGCGATCCGCGCGTGGGCATTGCAGGACGCGCTGGTCGCGGAATTCCAGCAGCGCGTCGATGCCACGCGTCTCGCATTCGCGCTCGAGATGTCCCGTCGGTGGGTTCGCATGCCGGGCGAAGCCGAGATCGTCGGGCAGATCGCGCACCTGTGTCTGATCGGCGGCCAGCAGGCCGGACTGCGGCGCGATGCCGAGCGGTTCAACCACTTCATGCAGCGTGCGTTCGCGGTCGCCGAGCGCATCCTGCCACGCCGACGCGCGTAGCGGTGCGATGCCCGTGCTGCACGGATGGCTCGCGTATCGCAGAGTAGAAGGCGGGCGGGTGCTCCGTTGTAGCGTCGGTGGAAAGCGCGGCTTTCGATGCAGCGCAAAGGCGATGTCACGCGCTGTCCCGATCCTGCTCAGTCTTGCCCGCCACTACGATAACGAAGGTGAATCAGCGGATAAGGGCGCCCTTGTCCATCGCGCGCCGATCGTCCGCAGCGCTCGAATCCGAGCCGTTCGTAGAATCCCGCCGCCGCTTCGTTCTGCTCGTTGACGTCTGTCGACAGGTCGGGATGGCGTCGGAGGGCCGCTTCGACCAGCCGCCGCCCGACACCCCGCGCCGTGGTGCGCGGGATCGACGAACAGCGCTTCCATGTGACTGCCGTCGAGCAGCATGAAGCCGACCGGACGATCGTGCTCGTCGACGGCCAGATCGAGCTTCGCCGACGGTCAGTTCGCGGGATGGCCGGATGCGGGCACGTCGGGCGCTGCGACGCCCGCATCCGTCTCGTCTGCGCCGAGTTCCGCCAGAAACGGCCACGGATAGATGCCGCGCGCGTGACCGTCGCCGAACAGCAGGCGGATGCCGTAACCGGCCGCTTCCACGCCGTCCAGCGTCAGGTCGGGTGGCGCGTCGACCTGCCCGCCATCGAGTCGGATCTTCCGGCATGCGGCGCATGGGCAAGCGCTGCGCAAGCGCGCATAGCCGATGTGCTGCGTGTCGGCGTTCGGCCAGCACAGCGTCAATGCGCGGGCCGCATGATCGAGCAGGATCTCGGTCGGCGGCGTCATCGTGCATCTTCCCCGATCTGCGCGATCGCGATCCGCACGGCCTTGCGTACTTCGGGATCGCGATCGTCGAGCGCGTCGTGCAGCGCGGGCAGCGTCGCGGGATCGCGCAGTTCGCCGAGCGCGAGCGCGGCCTCCTTGCGCAGGTTGCTGATCGCGTGCGACAGCAGCGCGGCGACGGCCTGCGCCGCGGCGGCGTCGCGCAATTGCCCGAGTGCGCGCACCGCACGCAAGCGCACTTGCCAGTAATCGTCGTCGAGCGCGGCGACGAGCGGTGCGCGCGCGGCCGCGACACGCAGCTTGCCGAGCGTCGCGGCCGCTTCCTCGCGTACCTGCCATTCGGCGTCGCGCAGCGCCGCCAGCAAGGCGGTGACGACGGCCGTGTCGGCGGACGCCGCGAATCCGACCGCGCCGACCGCGATACGTCGTACGTCCGCATGCGTGTCGGTCGTGGCGATGCGTGCGAGCGGCGCCAGCGCGCGGGCGTCCTTGAGCCAGCCGAGCACGGCGACGGCCTCGGCGCGCACGGCCGACGCCGGCGCGTCGAGTGCGCGCAGCGCCGGCGCGAACGCGTCGGGGTCGCGCAGTTCACGCAGCGCGCGCAGCACGGCGCCGCGCACGAACGGTTCGGCGTGCTCGACCCAGCGGCACAGCGCGGCGCCGGATGCGACGTCCTTCAGTTCGGACAGGCTGTGTGCGGCGGTCGCGCGCACGTCGTCGTCCGGATCGAGCAGCGCGCGGCACAGCGCGTCGACAACGTCGGGCTGCTCCCAGGCGGCGAGCACACGCGCGGCTTCGCCGCGCACGTCGGCGGACGGATCGTCGCGCAGCGCGGCTACGAAGATCGGCACGAGATCGGGATCCTCGAGATCGGCGAGTTCGAGCAGCGCGATCCGGCGCACCGATGCATCGGGTGCGGCAACGCGCGCGACGAGCGCGGCATGGTCGGAAGCAGGTTTCATGTGTCGTGAGTCCGGTAGTGGGGAAGCGGCGCGCCAGGTCAGCGCAGCAGGTACGGGATGTCGACCTTGACCGCACCGGTGGGGCAGTCGCGTTCGCACGGCATGCAGTACCAGCATTCGTCAAACTGCATGTAGGCTTTGTCCTTGGTCACGTCGATTGCGAGCAGGTCGAGCGGGCACACGTCGACGCAGACGGTGCAGCCCTTGTCGGCGATGCAGCGGTCCTCGTCGATCGTCACGGGCGCGCTGCTGCGCAGGAAGATGTCGTGCGGGGTATGGGGCACGGTAAGGCTCCTCGGAGTCAGAGGGCGGCCGCGTGTGCGGCCGGTTCGCGGATGCGCAGGTGCGCGTAGGCGCTGCGTTCGTCGTCGGCGAGCGGCACGACGTAGGGTTCGACCGGTCGTTTCTCGCTGCGCATCGTGCCGTCGGCACCCTTGCGCAGCCACGTGTGGCAGAACCACTCGGCATCGTTGCGATGCGGAAAGTCGACGCGATGGTGGTACAGCCCCCAGCGGCTCTCGGTGCGGAACAGCGACGCGCGCGCGGCCATTTCGGCGCAGTCGCGGATCGCGCGCACTTCGGCCGCGCGCATCAGTTCATGCGGGTGGCCCGCCTTGATTTCTTCGATATCCTCAGTAATGCCGTCAAAACGTTGCAGCCCGATTTCCATCTTGCGCGTCACCTTCGGCGGTTGCAGGTAATCGTTCACCATGCGGCGCAGCTTGTATTCGACCTGCGCCGGCGCGAGGCCGCGCTCGCGCGTGAGCGGCGCAAGCACGCGGGCGCGTTCGGCGGCGACCTGTTCGTCGTCCACCGGCGCGTGAGCGCGGCCGGCCACGTAGTCGGCCGCGTTCTGTCCGGCGAACCAGCCGTAGGTGAATGCGCCGAGCATGTAGTTGTGCGGGACCGCCGCCATGTCGCCGGCCGCGTAGAGCCCCGGCACGGTCGTTTCCGCGCGGGCGTTCACGTAGACGCCGGATGCGCTGTGGCCGCTGCAGAAGCCGATCTCGGAGATGTGCATCTCGACCATCTGGCGCCGGTAGTCGGTGCCGCGCCCCGCGTGAAAGCGGCCGCGGCTCGGCCGCTCGTTGGTGTGCAGGATCTGCTCGATGGTCTGGATCGTTTCCTCCGCGAGATGGTCGAGCTTCAGGAACACCGGGCCGTTGCCGCTTTGCAGTTCCTGGTAGAACTCCCACATCATCTGGCCGCTCCAGTAGTCGCACTCGATGAAGCGCTCGCCCTTGCCGTTCGCGGTGAAGCCGCCGAGCGGGCCCGTCACGTATGCGCAGGCCGGGCCGTTGTAGTCCTTGATCAGCGGATTGATCTGGAAGCACTCGAGGTTCGCGAGCGCCGCGCCCGCGTGGTACGCCATCGCGTAGCCGTCACCCGCATTGGTCGGGTTCTCGTAGGTGCCCATCAGGTAGCCGGACGCCGGCAGGCCGAGCCGGCCGGCCGCGCCGCAGCACAGGATCACGGCCTTCGCGCGGATCACGTGGAACTCGGCCGTGCGGCAGTCGAAGCCGAGCACGCCGCTCGCGCGGCCCTGCGCGTCGGTCAGCACGCGCGTCGCGACGATCCGGTTCGTGATCGCGATGCGTGCGCGCTTCAGCTGCCGGTACAGCACCTTCTTGATGTCGTGGCCTTCCGGCATCGGCAGCACGTACGAACCCATGTGGTGGACCTTCTTCACCGCGTAGTCACCGGTGCCGTCCTTCTCGAACTTCACGCCCCAGCGGTCGAGCTGCTCGATCGTCGCAAAGCTGTGCGTCGCATACGCGTACACGGCTTCCTGATCGACGATCCCGTCGTTGGCGATCGTGATCTCGCGCGTGTACTGCTCGGGTGTCGCGTGGCCCGGGATCACCGCGTTGTTCAGCCCGTCCATCCCCATCGAGATTGCGCCGCTGCGCTTCACGTTGGCCTTCTCCAGCAGCAGCACGCGCAGCGACGGGGCGCGCTCCTTCGCCTTGATCGCCGCCATCGGGCCGGCCGTGCCGCCGCCGACCACGACGATGTCGTATTCGAGTACATGGGTATTCATTGAGGATTCCTTGCAGGTTGGCGGGTCTTCTGCCGGTCGATGCGCAGCCGGTACTGGAAGGCGTCGCCGCGGAAGTACAGGTGTTCGTAGTCGATCGGCGTGCCCGACGCGTCGTGCGTCAGGCGCTCGATCCGCAGCACGGGGCTGCTTTCCTCGACGCGCAGCGCGTCGACGATTTCATCGTCGGCGAGGATCGCGTCGATCGATACGTCGGCGTGGCCGAGCGGCACGCCGCAGTCGTTCTCGAGGATCAGGAAGATGTCGCGGGTCGCGAGATCGGCGCCGGCGAGCCGCTTGCCGAGCGCCTCGGGCACCCACGTCTGCTCGAGCGACACCGGCTCGCGGTTCAGCAGCCGCACGCGGTGAATCTCGACGAGCGGCGCGCCTTCCGGCACGTTCAGCTTCGTCGCGAGGTGCCGATCGGCCTTCACGGTGCGAAAGCTGCGCAGCTGGTTGACGATCTCGTAGCCCATCGACGACATCGCCTCGGCGAAGCCCTGAAGCGACGTCACGTTCTGGAACGCCTTCGGCTTCGACACGAACGTGCCCTTGCCGTGCAGCTTGAACAGCAGGCCTTCCTTCTGCAGGTCGCCGAGTGCCTGGCGCACCGTGATGCGACTTACGTCGAACATCGCGCAGAGTTCGTGCTCGGACGGCATCCGGCTGTGTGGTGCATAGGTGCCGTCGAGGATGCGCGTGCGCAGCGTGTCCTTGATCTGCACGTAGAGCGGCGCCGCCGACAGCGGCACGACGTTGGGTGGGGTCATCGGTCAACTTGTTATGACAAGATGGCTCGAGTGTAGTGAGCGCGCTCGCGCGCCCCAACCAACTATTTCTGATTTCGACTTTCCGATTCCGGAAAAGCGGGGCGGCGGCGACCCGCGCGAAAATAAAAAAACTGGGCGCGACACGGCCCGCGCAAACGGCGCCGAATCCGCGCGGAGCCTGCTGCGGCGCAGCACAGCGGCAAGTCGCGGCGATCGGCACGCATGCGCGCCGATTCGGCCCCTAAAAAACACAATATCGAGCATGCGTTCGAAGGGCCTGTCATACGCACGTCACCCTGCTAGAATTCGGCTGCCGCATTTGTTCCGATTGACTGATGAGATTGCTTGACGCACTGGTCGAACAACGCATTGCCGCCGCCGCCGCGCGGGGCGAGTTCGACGATTTGCCGGGTACCGGCGCGCCGCAGGCGCTGGATGACGACCTGCTCGTACCCGAGGAGGTGCGGGTGGCCAACCGTATCCTGAAGAATGCGGGCTTCGTGCCGCCGGCCGTCGAGCAACTGCGCGCGCTGCGCAACCTGCAGGACGAACTGCAGGCGGTCAGCGACCGCGCCGCGCGCTGCCGGCTGCAGGCGAAGATCCTCGCCCTCGACATGGCGCTCGAATCGCTGCGCGGCGGCCCGATGGTGATGCCGCGCGACTATTGCCGGCGCATCGCGGAACGTCTGTGCGAGCGCGGGCTCGACGACGCGCCCGCCGAAGCGGGGCCGATGTGAGCGCCGACGCGCTGCCCGACGCGGCAGCCGGACCGGCTGTCGTTCCCGATGCTCCCGTTCCCGAAGCCGCGCCGGTGTCGGCGCGCGACCTGCATTTCATGCGGCTCGCGCAGGCTGCCGCCGAAGAGGCGCGCGCGGCCGGCGAAGTGCCGGTCGGCGCGGTGCTCGTGCGCGGCGACGAAGTGATCGCACGCGGCTTCAACCATCCGATCGGCGGGCACGATCCGTCGGCCCACGCGGAAATGGCCGCGCTGCGCATGGCCGCGCAGCATCTGCAGAATTACCGAATGCCCGGCTGCGAGCTGTACGTGACGCTCGAGCCGTGCCTGATGTGCGCGGGCGCGATCATGCACGCGCGCATCGCGCGGGTCGTCTACGGCGCCGCCGACCCGAAGACGGGCGCGTGCGGCAGCGTGATCGACGCGTTCGCGAATCCGCAGCTCAATCACCATACCGACGTGACCGGCGGCGTGCTCGCCGACGAGTGCGGCGCCGCGCTGAAATCGTTCTTCGCGGAGCGCCGTCGCGCGCTGCGGGAAGCACGGCTCGCCCGCGACGCCGCATCCGGCGCGTCATAGCGCGCCCGCCGTGCCTGTCGCGCGGAGCGGGCGGGCCGCGCAGTTCCGTGAACCGGAGACGGTTCGGACCCTCTAAGCAGGTTTGACGATCCCGATATCTTTCGCCATGTCCTTCCAGCCCGCCGCGTCCTACACCATCCGCCTGCTGGCGCCGTCCGGTTATCCGCACGACCCCGATGCGATCAACCGCGCGCTCGAGCGCTTGAGCGGCGCGCAGCAGCGCATCGAGAACATCGAGGCGACGCAGCGTCGCTTTCAGCGCTTCGGCGGCACCGACGGCGAGCGGGCCGGCGACCTGAACCGTCTCGCGGATCCGGAGCGCGCGCTGCCGGATATCGCGCTCGCGGTGCGCGGCGGCTACGGCGCCGCGCGCATCCTGCACGGGCTCGACTATCGCGGGCTCGAGCGTCGGCTGCGCGACCAGCCGATCGCGCTCGTCGGCCACAGCGACTTCACCGCGATCCAGCTCGCGCTGTACGCGAAGGCGCGCATCAAGACCTTCGGCGGCCCGATGCTGTCGGCCGACTTCGGTGCGGAAACGCCGAGCGATTTCACGATGCAGCACTTCTGGCGGACGCTGTCGCAGCCGACCACGACGATCGTCACCGAGGCGCCGCAAGTGCAGACCGTGAACGTGACGGGCACGCTGTGGGGCGGCAACCTCGCGATCCTCACGTCGCTCGTCGGCACGCCGTACATGCCCGACATCGAGGGCGGCATCCTGTTCATCGAGGACGTGAACGAGCAGCCGTTCCGGATCGAACGGATGATCTACCAGCTGCATCTGTCGGGGCTGCTCGCGCGCCAGCAGGCGCTCGTGCTCGGCCAGTTCACGGGCGCGCGGCCGTTCGAGTACGACAACGGCTACGACATGCAGGCGATGATCGACCAGATGCGCGCGGTGATCGGCATTCCGGTCGTCACTGGGCTGCAGTTCGGTCACGTGCCCGACCTGCTGACGCTGCCGTTCGGCGCGCAGGCGCAGCTCGTCGCGAATGCGCACGGTTTCCGGCTCACGCTGTCGGACTATCCGCATCTCGGCTGAGGCCGGCAGGGACCATCGAAAGGCGGGGTTTCCCGCCTTTTTCTTTAAGTAAATGTGCAACTAACGGTCGGAAATTTTCATCGCCGCCGATCGGGTTGGTGTCGTGGCGCGCACCATTTTTGTCAACAAAATGGCCGGGAGGGTATACACCGTGAGCCGCCATGGGCAAACGCGAGAGGCTTGTCGTGCCTGGATATCGGGCACAGCGCATCGCTCTGGCACAGGCCGATGCACACCGATTGTGCGCATTCTCCGAAAAGAATTGTTGACAATCTTTATGTCCGTCCTAGGATGAGGACCATCACACGATGCAGAACATGAACGACTCCGCTACCCATCCGTCCGGCGCCGCCGGTCCCGAAGCGATCGCCGAGCGGATCCGCACCGCGATCCTCGAGCATCGGCTCGCGCCCGGCGCGAAGCTGACGGAGGCGCAGCTCTGCGACGTGTTCGGCGTGAAGCGTGGGACGATCCGCCAGGCACTTTCGCAGCTCGCCGCCGACAAGCTGGTCGATCTCGAGCCGAACCGCGGTGCGTTCGTCGCGAGCCCGACGCTGCAGGATGTGCACGAGGTGTTCGAGATGCGCCGGATCATCGAGCTGGCCGTCGTCGAGCGGCTCGCGACGGGGCCGGGCGCGAAGCGGTTGAAGGGCGTCGCCGCGCTGATCGACAAGGAACGCAAGGCGTTCGAGCGGCACGACTTCGCGGCGTGGATCCGCCTGTCGGGCGAATTCCATACGGCGCTCGCGGCGCTGACGGGCAACGCGACGCTCTGCGAGTGCCTCGACGGGCTCGTCGCACGCTCGACGCTGATGTCGGCGCTGTACGAATCGCACGGGCGCAGCCCGTGCTCGTGCGACGACCATGACGAGATCCTGACCGCGCTGGAAGCGGGCGATTCGAAGCGGGCGGTGACGCTGATGGCGCACCACCTGCAGCATGTCGAACTGAAGATGCTGGACCGGCCCGCGCAAGGGCAGGTCGATTTGCGCGAAGTGTTCGGCGGCGCCTGAGCGGCGACGCGAACCCGGCCGCGCGCCACACGACGAGAGCAATGCAGGCCGGCGGTTCGCGCCGCCGGCCGCCAGTCCGACTCCGGACGACGATCCGGAGCGATATCGATGACGGTGGAGCGGCTGCCAGGCCGCGTCAAGGAGAAGTCATGGCTCAGTTCAGTGTGGCGCACGACAGTGCGTATCCGGCGGAAGAAGGCGGCGAGGGCGGCGGCCCCGTGTTGCCGGACGGTTACAGCGAACGTTTGTACAACGAAGATTTGGCACCACTAAAGAATCAGACGTGGGGCTCATATAACATCTTCGCGTTCTGGATGTCGGACGTGCACAGCGTCGGCGGCTACGTGTTCGCGGGCAGCCTGTTCGCGCTCGGGCTGACGAGCTGGCAGGTGCTGATCGCGCTGATCGTCGGCATCACGATCGTGAACCGGCTGTGCAACCTGATCGCGCGGCCGAGCCAGCAGATCGGCGTGCCGTATCCGGTCGCGTGCCGCGCGACCTTCGGCGTGCTCGGCGCGAACGTGCCGGCCGTGATCCGCGGGCTGATCGCGATCGCGTGGTACGGCATCCAGACCTATCTCGCGTCCAGCGCACTGGTGATCGTCGTGCTGAAGTTCTTTCCGCAATGGCTGCCGTACGCGGACGTCCATCGCTACGGCTTCCTCGGGCTGTCGGCGGTCGGCTGGGCCGGCTTCATGCTGCTGTGGGTGCTGCAGGCGCTCGTGTTCTGGAACGGGATGGAGACGATCAAGAAGTTCATCGACTTCGCGGGCCCGGCCGTCTACGTCGTGATGTTCATCCTGGCCGGCTACATGGTGTGGCGCGCGGGCTGGCGCAACATCGGCCTCAACCTCGGCGGCGTCAAGTATCACGGCGCGGAAGTGATTCCGGTGATGATCACGGCCGTGTCGCTCGTCGTGTCGTACTTCTCCGGGCCGATGCTCAATTTCGGCGACTTCTCGCGCTATTGCCGCTCGTTCGGCGACGTGAAGCGCGGCAACTTCTGGGGGCTGCCGGTCAACTTCCTCGCGTTCTCGCTCGTCACGGTGATCACCACCGCCGCGACGCTGCCGGTGTTCGGCGAACTGATCACCGATCCCGTCGAGACGGTCGGCCGCATCGACCATCCGACCGCGGTGATCCTCGGCGCGCTGACCTTCACGATCGCGACGATCGGCATCAACATCGTCGCGAACTTCGTGTCGCCCGCGTTCGACTTCTCGAACGTCGCGCCGCGGCTGATCAGCTGGCGCGCGGGCGGGATGCTCGCGGCCGTCGCGTCGATCTTCATCACGCCGTGGAACCTGTTCAACAACCCGGCCGTGATCCACTACACGCTCGACGTGCTCGGCGCGTTCATCGGCCCGCTGTACGGCGTGCTGATCGCCGACTTCTACCTCGTCAAGCGCGGCCGGCTCGTGCGCGACGACCTGTACACGATGTCGGAGCGCGGCACCTACTGGTACACCGGCGGCGTGAACCGCCGCGCGCTCGCCGCGCTGCTGCCGGCCGCGGTGATCGCCGTCGTCTGCGTGATGGTGCCGGGCTGGCAGGCCGCCGCGAACTTCTCGTGGTTCATCGGCGCGGGGCTCGGCTTCGTGTTCTACCGGCTGCTCGCGAGCACGAAGGCCTGAGGAGCGCGCGATGAAGATCAAGCTGATCAATCCGAACACGACGCAGCGGATGACCGACGCGATGGGCCGCTGCGCGCGCGAAGTCGCGGCGGCAGGCACCGAGATCGTCGCGGTGAGCCCGCCGATGGGGCCGCCGTCGATCGAAGGCTATTACGACGAAGCGCTCGCGACGCCCGGGCTGCTCGCCGAGATCGCGCAGGGCGAGCGTGACGGCTGCGATGCGTACGTGATCGCGTGTTTCGGCGACCCGGGCCTGTATGCGGCGCGCGAACTCGCGCGCGGGCCGGTGATCGGGATCGCCGAGGCGGCGATGCACGCGGCGAGCGTGCTCGCGCCGGGCTTCTCGGTCGTCACGACGCTCGCGCGCACTTGCGGGATGGCATGGCATCTCGCCGAGCGCTACGGGATGAAGCGGTTCTGCCGCAACGTGCGGGCGACCGACGTCGCGGTGCTCGAGCTCGACCGGCCCGGTTCGGCCGCGCGGCGGATCATCGTCGACGAATGCCGGCGCGCGCTCGACGAGGACGGTGCCGACGCGATCGTCCTCGGCTGTGCCGGGATGGCCGAATTCGCGCACGAGATCGAGCAGCAGATCGGCGCGCCGGTCGTGGAAGGTGTCACGGCAGCCGTCAAGTGGGCCGAGGCGCTCGTCGCGCTGCGCCTCGCGACCGCGAAGCGCGGCGACTATGCGCGGCCGCTGCCGAAGCGCTACGACGGCGAATTCGCCCATTTCAGCCCGCCGGAGGGCGTGCCGGCCGCCGCCACGGCGCGCAGCGGGAGCGCCGCACCGGAACCGGTCCCGGCTTTGCCGCAACCGCACATACACGCCGTCTGACCTGCACTATCTGCGCCGCTGTATGGGCGCGTATTAACCTTTTCGCTACACTGGGCCGTCATCGCATCGGCCCGTGCGGCCGGCCTCCGGCACCCGCGCGGGTCGATGCGAACCCATTATTTCAGCACGCTTTCGCGGCACTTCGAACCCATGTCACTCGATCCCAACTATCCTCGCGACCTGATCGGCTACGGCCGCCATCCCGTGCAGGCGAACTGGCCCGGGCGCGCCCGCGTCGCCGTGCAATTCGTCCTGAACTACGAGGAGGGCGGCGAGAATTGCGTGCTGCACGGCGATCCGGGCTCCGAGCAGTTCCTGTCCGAAATCGTCGGCGCGGCCGCCTATCCGGACCGCCACATGAGCATGGAGTCGATCTACGAGTACGGTTCGCGTGCGGGCGTGTGGCGCATCCTGCGCGAATTCGAGAAGCGCGGGCTGCCGCTGACGGTGTTCGGCGTCGGCATGGCGATCGAGCGTCATCCGGAACTCGCGCGTGCCTTCGTCGAGCTCGGCCATGAGATCGCGTGCCACGGCTGGCGCTGGATCCACTACCAGAGCATGACGCCCGAGCTCGAGGCCGAGCACATGCGCCTCGGGATGGAAGCGATCGAGCGCGTGACGGGCGAGCGTCCGCTCGGCTGGTACACCGGCCGCGACAGCCCGAACACGCACCGCCTCGTCGCGGAATACGGCGGGTTCCTGTACGACTCCGACAACTACGGCGACGACCTGCCGTTCTGGATGGATGTCGAGGTGTCGGGCGGCAGCACGTCGCCGCAGCTGATCGTTCCGTACACGCTCGATACGAACGACATGCGCTTCGCGACGCCGCAGGGCTTCAACACCGGCGACCACTTCTTCGAGTACCTGCGCGACGCGTTCGACGTGCTGTACGCGGAGGGCGACGAGGCGCCGAAGATGCTGTCGATCGGCATGCACTGCCGGCTGCTCGGCCGGCCGGGGCGTTTCCGCGGGCTGCAGCGTTTCCTCGATCACATCGAGAAGCACGATCGCGTATGGGTGACGCGGCGTGTCGATATCGCGCGTCATTGGCGCGAACATCATCCGTACCAGCCCAGTCATCGAAACGAAGGGAAAGCATGAAGGCGATGCGTTACACGTTGGAGCAACTGAACACGATGGCGCCGAGCGCATTCGTCGCGGCGCTGTCGGGGATCTTCGAACATTCGCCGTGGGTGGCCGAGGTCGCGGCGGGCAAGCGGCCGTTCGCGAGCATCGACGCGCTGCACGAGACGATGTCGAACGCGGTGGAGACGGGCGGCGAAGTCCGCCAGCTCGCACTGATCAATGCCCACCCGGAGCTGGCCGGCAAGGCTGCCGTGCGCGGCGAGCTGACGGCCGAGTCGACGCGCGAGCAGAGCGGCGCGGGTCTCGACCAGTGCACGCAGGAAGAGTTCGACAAGCTGCTGACGCTGAACCGCACGTATCGCGAGAAGTTCGGTTTCCCGTTCATCCTCGCGGTGCGCGGCTATGACCGGCACGGCATCATCGCGAACTTCGAGTCGCGCGTGAATCATTCGCGCACCGAGGAACTGCGCGCGAGCCTCGACCAGATCTACCGGATCGCGCGCTTCCGCCTCGACGACCTGATCGACGCCTGACACCTCACGACGGCCTGCTGCGTCGCAGCGGCCTGATCGCATCACTGAAACAAGGAAACATCATGGCTGTTCCGCTTCTCGATCCCGACGCACCCGACTTCACGCGGCGCTACGTGAACCTCGCCGACCCGCGTCTCGGTGCGCAGGCGCTCGAGGCCAGCGACGACTTCTTCGCGCCGAAGGAGCGGATGCTGAACCCCGAGCCGGCCGTTTTCATTCCCGGCAAGTACGACGACCACGGCAAGTGGATGGACGGCTGGGAGACGCGCCGCAAGCGCACGACGGGCTACGACTGGTGCATCGTCAAGCTCGCGCGTCCGGGCGTGATCAAGGGCTTCGACATCGACACGAGCCACTTCACCGGCAACTTCCCGCCGGCCGCGTCGATCGAGGCCGCGTACGTGGCCGACGGCGCGCCGACGCACGCGACCGAATGGGTCGAGATCGTGCCGTCGACGACGCTGCAAGGCAACAGCCACCACTACGTCGCGGCGAGCGACGCGCGCGCGTTCACGCACCTGCGCGTGAACATCTATCCGGACGGCGGCATCGCGCGCCTGCGCGTGTACGGCCAGCCGCAGCTCGACTGGGCCGGCGCCAGCGCGACCGAGCAGTTCGACCTCGCGGCGATGGAGAACGGCGGCTACGTGGTGGCGGCGAACAACCAGCACTTCGGCGTCGCGTCGAACCTGCTGCTGCCGGGCCGCGGCGTGAACATGGGCGACGGCTGGGAAACCCGCCGTCGCCGCGAGCCGGGCAACGACTGGGCGATCATCGCGCTCGCGCAGCCGGGCGTGATCCGCAAGATCGAAGTCGACACCGCGTTCTTCAAGGGCAACTATCCGGATCGCTGCTCGATCCAGGCCGCATACGTGTCGGGCGGCACCGACAGCTCGCTGATCACGCAGTCGATGTTCTGGCCGGTGCTGCTCGGCGAACAGAAGCTGCAGATGGACAAGCAGCACTATTTCGAACCCGAGATCGCATCGCTGGGCCCGGTGACCCACGTGCGCCTGAACATCATTCCGGACGGCGGCGTATCGCGCCTGCGTCTGTGGGGGACGCTCGACAAATGAAGACGCTCGCAATCGAACCGCTGACCAAGGAAGCCTTCGCGGCGTTCGGCGACGTGATCGAAACCGAAGGCGCGAAGCAGATTCCGATCAATCTCGGCACGACGATCCGCTTTCACGATCTTGCGAAGGTCGACGTGAGCGACGAAGAAGGCCGCACGCTCGTCAACCTGTTCCGCGGCCAGCCGCGCACGCTGCCGTTCGAGGTGAAGATGCTCGAGCGCCATCCGCTCGGCAGCCAGGCGTTCGTGCCGTTGAACGACCAGCCGTATCTCGTCGTCGTCGCGCCGGCCGGCGATCTCGATCCGGCGAAGATCCGCGCGTTCGTGACGAGCGGCTGGCAGGGCGTCAATTATGCGAAGGGCGTGTGGCATCACCCGCTGATCGCGCTGGGCGGCGTCAGCGACTTCATCGTCGTCGATCGCGGCGGCGACGGGCTGAACCTGAACGAGCAGGACCTGCTGGAATCGCTGTGGCTCACCGAGGACGCGCTGGACGCAGTGACGGCCTGAGCGGCAGTTCGGCCCCGCCTGTCGAAGCAACCCGCGCGACCTGCGCGGGTTTTTTTATGCGCGCCGCGCGCGTCATGGCGCGACGAGCCGTGCGTGCTCGTACGCACGATGCGGCAGCGCGACGAACGGCGTCGCATCGGGGCGTGTCGCCGAGCCGTGCCGTGCCGTGCATCGTCGCGTCGCGCGGCCCGGCTCGCGGACGACGTCGCGCTGACGCGGATGTGACGTTGCAGGGGCGTCGAGGCGGCCGGTCGCGTGCTATCGTGCCCGCATCGCCACCGCCCGACGTCCGGTTCCGGACGCGTTCCCCCGATGAGCCAACCTGAAAACGACCTCACGATACTGCTGCGCACGCTGCAGCCCGAACTGCATCGCGGTGCGTTCGCATTCGTCGCACTGCCGGCCGCCACGGAAATATCGTTATCCGAAACGATCGCGACCTTTCGCGAAGCGGAAGGCGTGACGGTCGTGGTCGACGAGGCGACGGCCGCGCGTCGCGGCTGGCCCGTGCTGTTCCGCGCCGCATGGATCACGCTGACCGTGCATTCGGATCTCGCCGCGGTCGGCCTGACGGCCGCGTTCGCGCGGGCATTGGGTGAGGCCGGCATCAGCTGCAACGTGATGGCCGCCGCGTATCACGATCACATCTTCGTGCCGTTCGACGACGGCCCGCGCGCGCTCGATGCGCTCGTCGCGCTGCAGCGCGACGCGATGCGCGGCTAGCGTACGACTCGCATTCCGCGCACGCAAAAAAACGGGCCCGTTGCCGGGCCCGCGAACGGAGAGGATTGCGCCGGCAACCGACGGCCGGCGCACGGCGGCTTACTTGGCCGCGCCGCCCTCGAACCAGGCGGCGAGCTTCACGCGCTCGTCGTCGGTCATGTGCGTGACGTTGCCGATCGGCATCGCCTTCAGGCGCACGGCCTGTTCGTAGATGCGTTGCGCGTTCTTCGACACTTCGTCCGGCGTGTCGAACATCACGCCGGCGGGCGCGCTGCCCATCAGCGTCGGCTTGGCCGAGTGGCACTCGACGCAGCGCTGCTGCAGGATCGGCATGATGTCGTTGATCACGATCTTCGGTGCGTTCGCCGCTTGTGCTTCCGGTGCGACCGGCTTCGGCATCGTCCACACCAGCGCGCCCGACAGCAGCGCGACGCCGCCGATCGGCAGGTACCACAGCTGCTTGCCGCGGTGACGCATCACGAAGAACTGACGGATCAGCGCGCCGGCCAGCATGATGAGCACGAGCACGACCCAGTTGAACTTGTTCGTGTACGTCATCGCATAGTGGTTCGACAGCATCGCGAACACGACCGGCAGCGTGAAGTACGTGTTGTGCACCGAGCGCTGCTTGCCGCGCTTGCCGTAGATCGGGTTCGGCTCCTCGCCCTTGAGCATCTTGTCGACCATCTTGCGCTGGCCGGGGATGATCACGAAGAACACGTTCGCCGACATGATCGTCGCGAGCATCGCGCCGACGATCAGGTACGCCGCGCGGCCCGAGAAGATGTGGCACGCGAGGTACGCGGCGACGACGACGTAGAGGCCGACGCAGATGCCCAGCACGCGATCGTTGGTGCCGAGGATGCGGCACAGCGTGTCGTAGACGATCCAGCCGGCCGCGAGGAAGCCGAGCGCGGACGCGACGGCGACCACCGGGCCCATGTCGAGCACGCTCTTGTCGATCAGGTAGGTGTTCGGCGCGAGCAGGTACAGCACGAAGAACAGCGAGAAGCCCGACAGCCAGGTCGTGTACGACGGCCACTTCGACCAGTGCAGGTCATCCGGCATTTCGGGCGGGGCGACCGTGTACTTCTGCATGTTGTAGAAACCGCCGCCGTGGACGTGCCACAGTTCGCCGAACACGCCGCGCTTGCGCTGGTTCGCGTCGGTCGGCGGTTTCAGGCTGTTGTCGAGCGCGACGAAATAGAAGGACTCGCCGATCCACGCAATGGCGACGATGACGTGCAGCCATCGCAGCGCGAGGTTCAGCCAGTCGGTGATGAAGCCTTCCATGAAACTCCTCCAGACTCAGATCGTTGTCTTTGATGCGGGCGCCGATGCGTGTGTCAGCTGCCGCGATAGGTGCTGTACGACCACGGCGACACGAGCAGCGGCACGTGGTAGTGCGATGCGGTGTCGGCGATGCCGAAGCGCAGCACGACGCGGTCGACGAAGCGCGGTTCGGGCACCTTCACGCCGAGCGACGCGAAGTAGTCGCCGGCATGGAACACGAGTTCGTATTCGCCGGTGGCGAGCGCGGCACCTTCGAGCAGGGGTTCGTCGCAGCGGCCGTCGCTATTGGTCAGCACGGTCTTGATCGCGCGGCGCGATTCGCCGTCCAGCGCGTAGAGGTCCACCTTGATGGCGGCGCCGGGACGGCCGTGCGCCGTATCGAGTACGTGGGTAGTGAGCTTTCCCATTCGCAATTGTCCTTGTGTGAATGCGAGGTTCGGCGGCGACTCGATCCATGACTGTGCGGCGGATCGAGGCTCCACGTCACGTGGCTACATACCCGTCGGCGAGATTGAAGCGAGCGCCGTGCAGGCATTGTAAAAAGGTTCCCCGCGCAAATACGGGCGCGATATCAAAGATAATGCGCCGCGCATGAACCGCTGTCGACGGCGGGAAAAAACCCGCCGCGCCGCGCCCGGCGGGCCGCTGCACGGCCCACACGCGTACCATATCGAAACCGTGAAGCGCAGTATTCGGCGTCGCGCATTGTGCGGCGCGCGCGCATCGGCGATCCTCCCGCCGTGCGCGTCGGCCCGGCGGCCGGGGCGCACCCCGAAGACGGCGAGCACGCCGGGTAACCGGGCCAGGGCGTTCGAACGGACGCAGGCACCGGGGCGTGCCGCGAATCAGCGTTCGAACGGCTTTGCGACCGCCCGAAAGGGCTGACCGACGCGGAGAACGCATGAATCCCGAGCAACACCCCGGCGCGCACGCACGCGCGCCGCACCCATCCTCATCCCGCCCGACGACCCTGCTGGTCAAGCACGCCGACGTGCTCGTGACCATGGACGACACGCGCCGCGAACTGCGCGACGCGGGGCTCTATATCGAAGACAACCGGATCGTCGCGGTCGGCCCGAGCGCCGAGTTGCCCGAAACTGCGGACGAAGTGCTCGACCTGCGCGGCCACCTCGTGATCCCGGGGCTCGTGAACACGCACCATCACATGTACCAGAGCCTCACGCGCGCGGTGCCGGCCGCGCAGAACGCGGAGCTGTTCGGCTGGCTCACGAACCTGTACCGGATCTGGGCGCACCTGACGCCCGAGATGATCGAGGTGTCGACGCTGACCGCGATGGCCGAGCTGCTGCAGTCGGGCTGCACGACGTCGAGCGACCATCTGTACATCTATCCGAACGGCAGCCGGCTCGACGACAGCATCGGCGCCGCGCAGCGGATCGGCATGCGCTTTCACGCGAGCCGCGGCGCGATGAGCGTCGGCCAGCGCGACGGCGGGCTGCCGCCCGATTCGGTCGTCGAGCGCGAGCCCGACATCCTGCGCGATGCGCAGCGCCTGATCGAGACCTATCACGACGACGGCCGCTACGCGATGCTGCGGGTGGTCGTCGCGCCGTGCTCGCCGTTCTCGGTGAGCCGCGGCCTGATGCGCGACGCGGCCGTGCTGGCGCGCGACTACGGCGTGTCGCTCCACACGCACCTGGCCGAGAACGTCAACGACATCGCGTACAGCCGCGAGAAGTTCGGGATGACGCCTGCCGAATACGCGGAAGATCTCGGCTGGGTCGGCCACGACGTGTGGCACGCGCACTGCGTGCAGCTCGACGATGCGGGGATCGGCCTGTTCGCGCGCACCGGCACCGGCGTCGCGCACTGTCCGTGCTCGAACATGCGGCTCGCGTCGGGCATCGCGCCGGTGCGGAAGATGCGTCTGGCGGGCGTGCCGGTCGGCCTCGGTGTCGACGGTTCCGCGTCGAACGACGGCGCGCAGATGGTCGCGGAAGTGCGGCAGGCGCTGCTGCTGCAGCGGGTCGGTTTCGGGCCCGATGCGATGACCGCGCGCGAAGCGCTCGAGATCGCGACGCTGGGCGGCGCGAAGGTGCTGAACCGCGACGACATCGGCGCGCTGAAGCCCGGCATGGCCGCGGACTTCGCCGCGTTCGACCTGCGCCAGCCGCTGTTCGCGGGCGCGCTGCACGATCCGGTCGCGGCGCTCGTGTTCTGCGCGCCGTCGCAGACGGCGTACACGGTGGTGAACGGGAAGGTGGTGGTGCGGGAAGGGCGGCTCGCGACGCTCGACCTGCCGCCCGTCATCGAGCGCCACAACGCGCTGGCGCAGGCACTCGTGGAGGCGTCGCGCTGACCGCGTCGACGTGAGGTGAAGGCCGCGCGCCCGCACGCCGCGGATCGGGCGCGCGGCCGTGGCTACGGCTGAGGCTGAAGCTGAAGCCGCCAAGCGCCGCGCCGCGCGTCACCCCGGCCCACCCCGCAACGGCGTGGCCGGCGCGCGCGTCGCATGCGCTTACGCCTCGATCAGCGTGCGGGTCGCTTCGGCGACGAGGCTGCGCAGCCAGCGCACTTCGTCGGAGTAGTGGCAGCGTTCGTGCCACAGCTGGTAATACTGCATCGGCGGGAAGTCGAGCGGTGCCGGCACGACCGACAGCGGCAGGAACTTCGCGTAGTGATCGGCGAACAGGCGCGTCGTCGTGAAGATCAGGTCGGACTTCACCAGCACGTACGGTGCGAGGTTGAAGTACGGCAGCGTGACGACCACGTGACGCTTGAGCCGTTCGCGCGCGAGATGCACGTCGATCGCGCCGCGCTGGCCGACCGAGTACGGCGTCGGCGCGAGATGCGGCGCGTTCAGGTACTGGTCGAGCGTGAGCCCGCCGCGCTTCGCGAACGGGTGCGTGTTGCTCATCAGGCAGACGATTTCGTCGACGAACAGGTTCGACAGGTGCAGTTGCTCGGGCGGCTCGGGCCAGTTGCCGACGACGATGTCGAGCTTGCCGTCTTCCAGCGCGAGCTCGTAATCGAACGCGGGGCCGAGCGAATGGAACTCGAGCGTCGCGTTCGGCGCCGCCTGGCGGAAGCGTTCGACGACGGTCGGCACGAACAGCACGTTCAGGTAGTCGGGGCAGCCGATCCGGTAGCAGCGGATCGACGTGGCCGGGTCGAAATTGTGCTGCTGGAACTTGATGCGCTCGATTTCACGCAGTGCGTTCTGCACCGGCTCGAGCAGGCGCAGCCCGTATTCGGTCGGGACCATGCCGGACTTGCCGCGCACCAGCAGCGGGTCGCCGGTGATGTCGCGCAGGCGCCGCAGCGCGGCGCTGATCGCCGGTTGCGACTGGTTCAGTTTGACGGCCGCGCGCGTGACGCTGCGCTCCATCAACAAGGTGTGCAAGACGCGCAAGAGGTACGTGTCGATCGCCTCGCGTTGCTGACTCATGATTTCTCCGGTTTATATGGCTGGGCTGATCGATGGGGGAGGTGGGTATATGGTTTTTAATATGAACGAAAGTCAGCGTCAAGAGATGGATACCCGCAGACACCCGTCGCCGGGCCTCGCCAAGCGGACTGAAGCGGGCCGAACGGGGAGCGGGTGAAGGGGGCGGAATGCGGGCGTGCGCGGTACCGCGCGGATGCGCATTGCACGCATCCGGTGGTCAGGGCACCGCGCGTGACACGCGTGCGTCAGTCGTCGATGCGCATGCCGACTTTCAGCGTGACCTGCCAGTGGATGACCTGGTCGCCTTCGATGTGGCCGCGCGTTTCGGTCACTTGGAACCAGTGCAGGTTATGCAGCGTCTTGCCGGCTTTCGAGATCGCGTTGCGGATGGCGTCGTCGCACGATTGCCGCGACGAACCGGTCAGTTCGATCAGCTTGTAGACGTGGTCGCTCATGATGCGCTCCCTGGGATGTCGGTGTGTGTGCGGCCGGCGCAAGCGGCGGGCCCGAAGCGGCGCCGCGCGTGTCCGGCTTCTTGAGTGATAGGTATGATGGGCGGCAAGTGCAACCTCAATTGGAGACGAGGAAGATCGTGGAAGTCGGATTTTGCGGACCGGGATTGATGGGCGCGCCGATGATTCGGCATTTGCTGGCGGCGGGCCACCGGGTCAGCGTATGGAACCGCACGCGCGGCAAGGCCGAGGCGCTTGAAAAGGACGGTGCGCAGGTGGTCGACACGCCGCGCGAACTGGCCGAGCGCGTCGACACGGTGTTCGTGTGCGTGCTCGACGGCCGTGCGGTCGGCGACGTCGCGTTCGGCGAGCACGGGCTGTTTGCCGGCGATGCGCATGCACGCCGGCTGAAGCGCATCGTCGATCACTCGAGCATTCCGCCTGCCGCGACGCGCGACTACGCGGCGCGTGCCGCCGCGCTCGGCGTCGGCTGGATCGATGCGCCGGTTTCGGGCGGCGTGCCCGGCGCGCAGGCCGGCACGCTTGCGGTGATGGCGGGCGGCGGCGCCGCCGACCTCGCTGCGGTGCGACCGCTGATCGATACCTACGCGTCGCGCGTCACGCACATGGGCGACGCAGGCGCGGGCCAGACCGCGAAGCTGTGCAACCAGGCGATCGTCACCGCGACGGTGACCGCGATCGCGGAAGCCGTCGGCCTGGCCCAGGCGAGCGGCATCGACGCCGCGCGTCTGGCCGACGCGCTGGCGGGCGGCTGGGCCGATTCGGTGCTGCTGCAGACCTTCGTGCCTCGCATGACGTCAGGCGGTCACCCGCCGATCGGCGCGCTCAGCACGTTCCAGAAGGATGTCGATGCGATCGCCGACGCCGCGCGCGACACGGGCGCGGTGATGCCCGTATCGGCCACGGTGCAGCAGGTGCTGCGCCTGGGCGCCGCGCAGGGGCTTGCCGGCGCCGATTTCGCCGCGTTCATCGACATCGTCCGGCCCGGCAACGGGCGCGGGACGGCGCAGTGAGCGCGCCGCGACGCTGAAGCGGGAAGCCTGAATGGCCGATGGGCCACCCGGAGGCGGCCCATCGTGTCGGTGTCGGTTCAGCCGAGGGAGCGCGGTGTCGTGTCGCCGGCGTTCTGGCGTCCGAGCCCGCCACGCAGGCTCGCTTTCGTGCCTGCACCAAATTCGGGCAGGATACGCGCGCGGGCGCGGCTCGCGAACACGAGGAAGCCGAAGCCGTTCGCCTCGTACCAGTACCCGCCGTTCTCGAGGCCGTCGAGCGGCTGTTCGAGTGCGTTGGCGATCGATTCGAGGCAGCGCTTGCGCAGTTCGGCGATGGCCGGATAGGGCGGCTGTGCGCCGCGCACGCTGCACAGAAGCACGTCGAGGCCGGGTAGCACGTGCGCATAGAGGACGGGTTCGTCCTGCGCACGGGCGCGGGCAATCTTGGTGTCGAGCTGCGCGAACGGTTTCGAATGGCGCAATACCGCGAGGAAGGACTCCTGGCCATCCTGTTGCGCACGTCGACGTTTTTTCGGGAAGGACATAAACACTCGCCTGAAAAACAATTGCAAGAAATGCGGCACTTTCATGCGACCCACTCCCGGCTATGTACGCCGCATGTCGATCCTTTATAGCACACGAAAATGCTGCACTCCGCACTCGTGCGGTACGACGATCAATGTCTCCCGTCGACCCGCATGCCACGATGATCGACACAGCCAGCGTCTTGGCGCCCGTACTGTCGTTTAGTCTCCATCATAGACCTGCTTTTCCCGCGCGTGCATTCGCGCGTCACAAAAAAGTGAGATAGGCGCTCGCACGACGGTGCACGATGCGTGCCCATGAAAAAGGCCCGCACATGGCGGGCCCGGCAGTCGCAGCGTGGCGCGGTGCTCAGCGTTGCTTGAGCGAATCGCGGATCTCGCGCAGCAGCACGATGTCTTCCGGCGTCGCGGCCGGCGCCGCTTCTTCCGGCTTGCGCAGCTTGTTGATGAATTTCACCATCAGGAAGATGATGAACGCGAGGATCACGAAGTTGATCGCCACGGTGATGAACGAGCCGTAGCCGAATGCGGCGACGCCCGCGGCCTGCAGGTCCTTGAACGAATCGGGATTACCCTTGAACGTCGGGGGGATGGTGCCGAGCAGAACGAACTTGTTCGAGAAATCCAGACCGCCCGTCAGCACGCCGATGACCGGCATGATGAGGTCTTTCACGACCGAGTCGACGATCTTCGAGAAAGCGCCGCCGATGATCACGCCGACGGCGAGATCCATCACGTTGCCTTTGACGGCGAACTCCTTGAATTCCTTGATTATGCTCATGAGCGGCTTTCTCCTGGTTGGGCGAGAGGAGGCGTGCCGCGACGCGCAGGGCTGCGAAGCGTCTGATGGGTCGGATCGGGGGCACGCCGATGGCCGCATGATAGCGAACGTGCCCCATTGCCGGTAGCCCATCTTGAAATGATTAACAAATCACCGGGCCGGCGCGAGTGGAAATGAAAGAAAGCGCGGGGGCGGGCGCGGCGCGATGCGTCGACGCCCGCGCGAGCCATGCTCAGGTGTTGTCGTCGGTCCAGCCGTCGTCGTTGCTGCCGAGATCGACGCCGCCGCCGCCATTGCCGTCGCTCCAGTTCGAATCGTCGCCGCGGCCGAGGTCGAAGCCCGGATCGTTGTTCTCCTGGCGCCGGCGCTGGTCGTCGACGATCACGTCGCGTTCGACTACGCGTTCGCGGCCGCCGGACATCGCTTCGCCGAGCAGCACGCCGGTCAGCAGCCCGCCCATTCCGCTGCCGAAACCGCCGCCTTGCTGAACCACGACGGGCGGCTGCTGTTGCGGATACGGTTGCGGCGGATACGGCTGTTGCGGGTACGGTTGCTGCTGATACGGCTGCCCTTGCATGCCGGTCACGCGATCGGCTTCCTGCGCATACACGGAGCCGCTGCCGTTCGCGGGCGCAGCGGGCGGCGCGCTCGGATCGGGGCGGCCTTCGACGCGCGCCTTCACGCTCGCATGCCGCTGTTCGAGTTCGTCGATGCGATACGGCGGCACCGGGTTCTTGCCGTTCGACAGCGCTTCGACGAGCGCGCGTGCATCGGTCTCGATGCCTTCGAGTTCGCTGGTGAGCGCGGCGGCACCGGGCGCCGTCGACAGTTTCGCGTCGAGTTTCAGCGGACGGATGTCGTTCAGCACGTCGGTCGCGCGTTTCAACTGCGCGCGGCGTTCGTCGCCGGTACGGCTGTCGTCGGCCGAGCGTGCGCGCCGCAACGTCCAGCGCAGCACCAGCGCGATGACCGCGACGAGCAGCCCGAGGCCGATCCACATGCTGGTCGACGGACCGTGTTTCGCAACCGGCGCGGCAGGTGCGAGCGACGACTGCAACGAACCGGCCTGCGTGGCCGACGGTGCGTTGCCGCTCGCGCCGCTCACGCGCGCGGCGTCGGCGCGAATGCGCGATTCGGTCTGCGCGAAATGCGACGCGTCGGTGAAGCGCAGTTGCGGATCGAGCGACTTCGCCCGCTGCAGTTGCGCGAGCGCGTCGGACGCGCGGCCTTCGCGGTCCAGCACCTGTGCGTACAGATAGCGCGCATGCGCATTGTTCGGATGGGCGTCGATGACTTGCGACAGCTGCGTGTCGGCGCGCTGCCAGTCACGTTGCGCGATCGACTGCTCGACTTGCTGCAGCGACGGAACCGCAAAGGCGGCGGACGACAGCAGCATCAGCGAGAAGCCGAGTGCGGCGAGAGATTTCTTCATGGTCGAACCGGGCGCGGGCGCCCGTCTCCTGACGATCGGTGCGCGCCGCGCGCCCGGCGGGCCGCGGCGCGGTTGCCTGCCGTTACTGCGCGGGCGTGTCGAGCTGCTTCTTCAGCGCGGCGAGGCGGTCCTCGACCGACGGGCCCTTGTTCAGCGCGGCGAGCTTGTCGTCGAGCGCCTTGCCGCTCGACGTGTCGGCCGAATTCAGGCGGGCGTCCGAACGCGCATTCTGCAGCGCGACCTTGTCCTCGAGCTTCTGGAAGTCCTCGGACAGGTTCTTGCCGCCGATGCCGCCCAACGCGCTTGCCGCGACATCCTTCGCCTGCGCGATTTCCTGCTTGGCCTGCAGGATGTTCGAGCGTGCGTTCAGGTCGTTGCGGCGCTGACGCATGTCGGCGATCTGCCCCTTCAGCTTGTCGACCGACGGCTCGAGCGTCGTCAGTTCGGCCGCGAGCGCATCGCGCTCGGCTTCGGCGTTCGACTGCGCGGCGAGCGCCTCGCGTGCGAGCGCTTCGTCGCCCGCCTGCAGCGCGCGCTTCGCGCCGTCCTCGTACTTCTTCACCTTGTCGTCGGCCGCATCGCGCTTGCTGCGCTGGGTCGCGACTTGTGCCTCGATCTCGATCAGCGAATTCTCGGCACGGCCGATGCTGTCGTCGAGCTCCCGCACGATCTGCCGTGCGTCGCGCGACGGATCCTGTACCGAGTCGGCCGCATCGTTCAGCAGGCCTTTGATCGTGCGCGAAACAGAGTCGAAAAGCGACATGAAATCCTCCGTGGTTGAAAGGTGCCGCGTCGGCGGCAATGCCCGTCGCGAATCGGTTCCGACCCGCGTGAGCCGGCGGATATTACACCGCCGGCCCCTTAAATACGGCTTAAGCGCCGGAGTTCAAGCGCCGTGCGTGTGCAGGTTTCCACCTTTCGCATCTGAAAGAAACGCCGCGGCACGCACCGGGTCGCGAGTCCATGATAGGCGGAGCATGGCGCCAATACGTTCCGCAATTCATGCTTGTGCGGGAATTTTTACAAAAAATCGCGAAGCCGATCGGTCGATTTCATTAAAATGCGCTGTCACGTCGCGGGAACGGATCGCCGCGCGGCGGGGTCTGTCGACGTGACAGTTGCCACGATGCACCCACTCTGATTCATCCGCTTGCATTTTCCGCATGCGTCCGAGGGCGCCACGCCGCCCGCCATTCCGACATGCCAATCATCAAACGACCGTCTTCTCCTTCCGACCGGAACGAACCTCACTACACGTTGCGCCGTTCGCCCTCGGGGGCCTATTACCCCGATGACGACGAGCGCGGCGACGACCGGCGCGCGCAGCGCCGCGGCGGCGGGGACGGCGCGCGCCGCTCGTTCGGCTCGCGCGTCGCGCTGTGGTTCGTCGGCCTGATCGCGACGCTCGCGATCGTCGGTGCGCTGATCGTCGGCTACGCGCTCGTCGTGATGGCGCCGCAACTGCCGTCGCTCGATGCGCTGACCAACTACCAGCCGAAGGTGCCGCTGCGCGTGTTCAGCGCCGATCACGTGCTGATCGGCGAGTTCGGCGAGGAGCGCCGCAGCCTCGTGCGCTTCCAGGACATTCCCGACGTGATGAAGAAGGCGGTGCTCGCGATCGAGGACTACCGCTTCTACGAACACGGCGGCGTGGACTTCCTCGGCATCCTGCGCGCCGGCGTGGCCGACCTGATGCACGGTGGCGCGCGCCAGGGCGCGAGCACGATCACGATGCAGGTCGCGCGCAACTTCTTCCTGTCGAGCGAGAAGACGTATACGCGCAAGATCTACGAGATGCTGCTCGCGTACAAGATCGAGAAGGCGCTGACGAAGGACCAGATCCTCGAGCTGTACATGAACCAGATCTACCTGGGCCAGCGCTCGTACGGTTTCGCGGCCGCCGCGCGCGTGTATTTCGGCAAGGACCTGAAGGACATCACGCTCGCCGAGGCGGCGATGCTCGCGGGGCTGCCGAAGGCGCCGTCCGCGTACAACCCGGTCGTCAATCCGAAGCGCGCGAAGGTGCGCCAGGAGTACATCCTGAAGCGCATGCTCGAGATCGGCTACATCACGCAGCCGCAGTACGACCAGGCGGTGAAGGAAGAGATCCGCGTGCGCACGCCGGGCAACCAGTACGCGGTGCACGGCGAATACGTCGCCGAGATGGTGCGGCAGATGATGTACCAGCAGTACAAGGACGAAACCTATACGCGCGGGCTGACCGTCACGACGACGATCAACTCGGCCGACCAGGAAGCCGCGTACCAGGCCGTGCGCCGCGGCATTCTCGATTACGAGCGCCGTCACGGCTATCGCGGTCCGGAAGGCTCGATCAACCTGCCGGCGGCCGGCGACGATCGCGACGAGGCGATCGACGACGCGCTCGCCGATCACCCGGACAACGGCGACCTGCAGTCGGCGGTGGTGTTGTCGGCGTCGCCGAACGCGGTCGAGGTGCAGTTCGTCGGCGGCGCCACGACGACGATCGGCCCGGCCGGGCTGCGCTTCGTGTCGGCTGCGCTGAGCCCGCGCGCGAACGCGACGCTGCACATCAAGCCGGGCTCGATCGTGCGCGTGCTGAAGGACGGCAAGACGGGCTGGCAGATCGTGCAGCTGCCGCAGGTCGAAGGCGCGCTCGTCGCGATCGCGCCGCAGGACGGTGCGATCCGTTCGCTCGTCGGCGGCTTCGACTTCAACAAGAGCAAGTTCAACCACGTGACGCAGGCGTGGCGTCAGCCGGGTTCGTCGTTCAAGCCGTTCATTTATTCGGCGTCGCTCGACAAGGGCCTCGGGCCGGCGACGATCATCAACGATGCGCCGCTGTACTTCCCGCCGAGCGTGCCGGGCGGCACCGCGTGGGAACCGAAGGACGACGACCAGCCCGACGGCCCGATGTCGATGCGCACCGGCCTGCAGCGTTCGAAGAACCTCGTGTCGATCCGGATCCTCGCGTCGATCGGCACGCAGTACGCGCAGGAGTACGTGACGCAGCGCTTCGGCTTCGATCCGGCGAAGACGCCGCCGTACCTGCCGATGGCGCTCGGCGCCGGCCTCGTGACGCCGCTGCAGCTCGCGACCGGCTATGCGGTCTTCGCGAACGGCGGCTACAAGGTCGATCCGTACCTGATCGCCGAAGTCGACGACGCGCGCGGCCAGCCGCTGCAGAAATCGCAGCCGGTGATCGCCGGCGGCACCGCGCCGCGCACGATCGAAGGCCGCAACGCATACGTGATGAACAGCCTGCTGCACACGGTCGCGACGGCCGGTACGGGCGCGGGCACCAACGCGCTCGGCCGCAGCGACCTGCAGGGCAAGACGGGCACGACGAACGATGCGAAGGACGGCTGGTTCGCCGGGTATCAGCAGTCGCTCGTCGCGGTCGCGTGGATGGGCTTCGACCAGCCGAAGAGCCTCGGTAGCCGCGAATTCGGCGCGCAGCTCGCGTTGCCGATCTGGGTGAACTACATGCGCACCGCGCTGAACGGCGTGCCCGAGCAGCAGATGCCGATGCCGGACGGCCTGACCTCGATCGACGGCGAGCTGTACTACGCCGATCGCACGCCGGGCAACGGCTTCGTCGGCAGCGTGGACATCAACCCGGCCGCGAATGCGATCAGCGCGAACGACGCGCTCGGCTCGGCCGGCTCGGAGGGGCTCGCGCCGCCGCCCGTCACGCAGCAGGAGAAGCAGCAGATCATGGACATGTTCGAGAACAAGTAAGCGATACGCGGATGTGTCGCATGCGGCGGGCGCCTTCGGGCGCCCGTTTTCTTATGTGTCGTCGCGTTCGCGCGTCAGCCGGGAAGGACGAATCAGAACGACGCGCAGGCCGGTACGAGCGTGATGCCGACCGAGTCCTGCCGGAAGCGCTCGCGGTACGCGTGCCGGATCGCCGCGAGCCGCGCGTGCGTATCGGCGGTGTCGTCGGCGACGATACGGACCACGAAACTCGCTTCGCCGATGATCCGGCCGGTGGCGCGGTCGCGCCATTGGCCGCGGGTGTCCCAGACCGTGAAACCGTCCGGAAAGCGCGGCGTGACGACCTCGGCGAGGAAGGCCGCGCGTTCCGTTTCGGTGACGGGGCCGCGTCCCGCGATATCGCGCCCGAACAGCAGGTCGGCCTGCAGCATCCGGTGCATGTCCGGCCGCAGGCAGCCAACGGAAGCGTCGACGACGGGCGAGGGCGGGGCCGCGCAACCGGCAAGCAGCGCGACGGCTGCCGCGCCGATCATCTGCCGCGTACGACGTTGCCACGCCGCGGGCCATGCGTTCGACGGCGCCATCTGCCTATTTCGCGTCCGGCGCGCTTTGCGCGCGTAAAACGCTGCGCGCTCAACCACTTGCGTGCTTGTCCGGCGGGTTATCAACAGGGCTGTCAACATAAACTGGGGATAACCCTGAGTATCGTGCGCGGGTTCAGTGCTGCAGTTTTGCGTGCGCGAGATGCATGCCGAGCGTCGCGGGATCGGTGTTCGTGCCCGACAGCAGCACGCCGACCCGCTTGCCCTGCAGCGTTTCGCGCAGCGGGCCGAGCAGCGCCGCGAGCGCCGCCGCGCACGCCGGTTCGACCGACAGCTTCAATTGCGAGAACAGGAACAACATCGCCGCGCGCAGCGCGTCGTCGGACACCGTGACGATGCGGTCGACGTGGCGCCGGCACAGCTGGTAGCTGTACTCCTCGGTGTGCGGCGCCATCAGCGAGTCGGCGATGGTCTGCATCGCGCTCATCTGGATCGTGTGATTCGCCGCGAAGCTGCGGCTCATCGCGTCGGCGCCTTCCGGCTCGACGCCGTACACGTGCACGCGCGGATTCGCGAGCCGCAGCGCGGTCGCCATGCCGGCCGCGAGCCCGCCGCCGCCGATCGGCACGATCACCGCGTCGAGATCGGGCGTCTGCGTCGCCCATTCGTAGCCGAGCGTCGCGGTGCCGAGAATCGTGTGATAGCCATTGAACGGATGGATGAAGAAGCGACCTTCCTCGGCCTCGATCCGCCGCACGACGTCGAATGCCTGCGACGCGCTGCCGGCGAGCACGACTTCCGCGCGGTACTGCTTGCACTGCGCGATGCGCGCCGGGCTCGCGGTATGGAACATCACGACCTTCGCGCTGCTGCCGAGCCGCATCGCCGCATACGCGACGGCCGCCGCGTGATTGCCGGCCGACACGCACGTGACGCCGGCGTTCTTGCGCGCTTCGTCGAGGGCCAGCAGGTTCGTGAACGCACCGCGCGCCTTGAAGCTGCCGCTCACCTGCAGCAGCTCGAACTTGAAGTTGACGTGCGTGCCCTCGAGGGACGGCAGGTCGGCACGCTCGAACACGGGCGTGCGCGCGACCCACGGCGACAACGCGAAATGCTGCGCGGCGATTTCGTCGAGCGTCGGAATCGGTTCGCCGTCGATCGTCGTATGGGCAGTGCGCTGTTGGTCAGTCGACATGACGTGGCGGGTGGCGGGAGGGGGCCGGCCCGCACACGCAGGCCGGCGTGGCGGGGGCAGTCAGTGTGCGTCGACCGACATGCTGCGGATGAACTTGCGCAGGAACTGCTCGCAGGCGGCGAGCTGCGCGAGCTCGACATACTCGTTCGGCTTGTGCGCCTGTTCGATGTTGCCGGGCCCGCAGACGATGCTCGGGATGCCCGCGCGCTCGAACAGGCCGGCTTCCGTGCCGTAGGCGACCTTGCGCTTGTCCTGGTCGGCCGTCAGCGCGCGCACCAGCTGAGTGATCGCGGCCTGTTCGGTCGCGTCGAGCCCGGGCGCCGCGGCGATCTTCGAGAACTCGATCGCCGCGTTCGGATGCTCGCGAAGCATCTGCGGCAGCAGCGTTTCCCGCGCATACGCTTCGATGCGCGCGAAGATCTGCTCGGGATCGAGCGTCGGCAGGTTGCGGAACTCGAAGTCGAACCGGCATTCGGCCGGGACCGTGTTGATCGCGTTGCCGCCCTGGATCGTGCTCGTCTGCGCGGTCGTGAACGGCACGTCGTACAGCGCGTCGAACGGGCCTTCGGCGCGAAAGCGCTCGGCGATGTCGCGGATGTGGCAGATGAGGCGTGCCGCATATTCGATCGCGTTCAGGCCCTTCGGCGTCAGCGACGAGTGCGCCGCGTGGCCGCGCACGCAGCAGCGGTACGCGTTGATGCCCTTGTGCGCGATGATCGGCCGCATGCTGGTCGGCTCGCCGACGATGCAGCCGGACGGCTTCACGCCGCGCTCGACAAGATCGGCGATCAGCAGCGGGGCGCCCGCGCAGCCGATTTCCTCGTCGTAGGAGAGCGCGAAATGGATCGGCTTCGCGAGCTTCGTCGCCTGCATCTCCGGCAGCAGCGCGAGCGCCGCGCCGATGAAACCCTTCATGTCGCACGTGCCGCGGCCGTACAGGCGGCCGTCGCGCAACTCCGGCTCGAACGGGTTGCTGTCCCACTGCTGGCCGTCGACCGGCACGACGTCGGTGTGCCCCGACAGCACGATGCCGCCGTCGGTCGAGCCGTCGTGCGCGGGCACGGTCGCGAACAGGTTGGCCCAGCCTTCGCGCGGATCGTGCGTGAGCGTCGACTGGATGCCCTTCGCGGCGAGCGCGTCGCGCACCGTTTCGATCAGGCCGAGGTTCGGCACGCGGCTCGTCGTGTCCATCGACACCAGCTGCTTGATCCAGGGCAGGCTGACGAGCGAGGCGTCGCCTTGGGTTGCGGCGGACGGCGCCGGCGCGTCGAGAGTGGACATGGCAAAACTCCGTCTGAGGAATGGGAAAATCATACTCAAAAACGCGCCGGCCCGCCTTCGCCGGCCGCGATGCGGTGCAGCATCGCGGCCGTGCCGTCAGCGTGCCGCGCTCGCCGCGTCGGCGCGCGGGGCGAGCGCGCGCAGCGTTTCCTTGATCGTCGACACGCGGATCGCGAGATCGGGCGAGCGCGTCTCGATGCGCAGCTTGTCCTGGCCCGCGAGCTTGATGTGCCGGTGCTTCTGCACCATCTCGATGATCCGCATCGGATCGATCGGCGGGTTCGGCTCGAACTGCAGCCCGATCGCGGCCTCGCTCGCGTCGATCTTGACGATGCCGAGCGGCTTCGCGGCGAGCCGCAGCCGGTGCGTCTCGACGAGCGCGTGCGCCTGCGGCGGCAGCTTGCCGAAGCGGTCGATCAGCTCTTCCTGGATGCCGTCGATCGCGTCGCCGTGCTCGCAGTTCGCGAGCCGCTTGTACAGCGACAGCCGCTCCTGCACGTCCACGCAGTAGTCGGCCGGCAGGATCGCGGGCGCATGCAGGTTGATTTCCGTCGTCGCGGCGAGCGGGGCCGTGAGGTCGGGCTCCTTGCCGTTCTTCAGCGCCTTCACGGCGTCGTTCAGCATGTCGGTATACAGCTGGAAGCCGATCTCGTGGATCTCGCCCGACTGCTTGTCGCCGAGCACCTCGCCGGTGCCGCGGATCTCGAGGTCGTGCATCGCGAGATAGAAGCCCGAACCGAGTTCCTCCATCTGCTGGATCGCCTCGAGGCGGCGTTGCGCCTGCTTGGTCAGCGACTGCGGGTCGTGGACCAGCAGGTATGCGTACGCCTGGTGGTGCGAACGGCCGACGCGGCCGCGCAGCTGGTGAAGCTGCGCGAGGCCGAACTTGTCGGCGCGGTGCATGATGATCGTGTTCGCGCTCGGCACGTCGATACCGGTCTCGATGATCGTCGTGCACAGCAGCACGTTCGCGCGCTGCGCGACGAAATCGCGCATCACGCGTTCGAGCTCGCGCTCGTGCATCTGGCCGTGCGCGATCACGATCCGCGCTTCGGGCACGAGCTCCTCGAGCATCGCCTTGCGGTTCTCGATCGTCTCGACCTCGTTGTGCAGGAAATACACCTGGCCGCCGCGCTTCAGCTCGCGCAGCATCGCCTCGCGGATCACGCTTTCCTCCTCGCGGCGCACGAAGGTCTTGATCGCGAGCCGCTTCTGCGGCGCGGTCGCGATCACCGAGAAATCGCGCAAGCCCTCGAGCGCCATCCCGAGCGTGCGCGGGATCGGCGTCGCGGTCAGCGTCAGCACGTCGACTTCCGCGCGCAACGCCTTCAGCGCTTCCTTCTGGCGCACGCCGAAGCGGTGTTCCTCGTCGATGATCACGAGGCCGAGGCGCTTGAACTGCACGTCCGACGACAGCAGCTTGTGCGTGCCGATCACGATGTCGACGCTGCCTTCGTTGATCTGCGCGATCGCCGCGTTCACTTCCTTCGCGGTCTTGAAGCGCGACAGCTCGACGATGCGCACCGGCCAGTCGGCGAAGCGGTCGGCGAAGGTCTGCGTGTGCTGCTCGGCGAGCAGCGTGGTCGGCGACAGCAGCGCGACCTGCTTGCCGCCCATCACCGCGATGAATGCGGCGCGCAGCGCGACCTCGGTCTTGCCGAAGCCGACGTCGCCGCACACGAGGCGGTCCATCGGCTTGCCGCTCGTCATGTCGCCGATCACGGCCGCGATCGCCGCGGCCTGGTCGGGCGTTTCCTCGAAGCCGAAGCTTTCCGCGAACTTCACGTAGTCGCGCGGCTCGAGCGCGAACGCATGGCCTTCGCGGGCCGCGCGGCGCGCGTACAGGTTCAGCAGCTCGGCCGCCGTATCGCGGATCTGCTGCGCGGCCTTGCGCTTCGCGCGCTCCCACTGGCCCGAACCGAGCGCGTGCAGCGGCGCGCTGTCGGGATCGGCGCCGCTGTAGCGCGAGATCACGTGCAGCTGCGCGACCGGCACGTAGAGCTTGCTGTCGCCCGCGTATTCGAGATGCAGGAATTCGGTCTCGCCTTCACCGAGATCCATCGACACGAGGCCCATGTAGCGGCCGATGCCGTGCTGCGCATGCACGACCGGATCGCCGACCTTCAGCTCCGACAGGTCGCGCACCATCGCGTCGACGTTGCTCGCCTGTTCCTGGCGGCGGCGCCCGGCGCGGCGGCCGAGCGCGCCGTACAGCTCGGTTTCGGTGACGATCGCGTAGCCTTCGCCCGGCACCGCGAAGCCGCTCGCGAGCGGCGCGACGCCGAGCGCGAAGGGCGCGTCGCTTTCGAGCCAGCCCGCGAAGTGGTCGTTCGACGCCGGACGCAGGCGATGCTCGGCGAGCAGTTGCAGGATCGTCTCGCGGCGGCCGGCCGATTCGACCGTCAGCAGCACGCGCTTGCCCGACGCTTCGACGAAGGTGCGCAGCGCGGCGAGCGGATCGTCCGCGTGGCGGTCGACGGTGAGCTCGGGCAAGGCCGTCGCCCAGCCGCCGGCCGGCTGCGCGGGCAGCACGACGCGCGCGAACGGCTTCGCGAACGCGAAGAAATCCTCGTCGGACAGGAACAGCCGCTGCGGCTCCAGGATTGGCCGCTCGCGGTCGTGCGCGAGGAACGCGTGACGCTGCTTCGTATCGGCCGTGAAGCGGCGGATCGACGCTTCGAGGTCGCCGGCGAACACGAGGTGCGCATCCTGCGGCAGGTAGTGAAACAGCGTGGCCGTCTCGTCGAAGAACAGCGGCAGGTAGTACTCGATGCCGGCCGACGGCACGCCGTTGCCGATGTCCTTGTAGATCGGCGCGCGGCTCGGGTCGCCTTCGAAGGTCTCGCGCCAGCGGCTGCGGAAGGCCGTGCGTGCCGCTTCGTCGAACGGAAACTCGCGGCCGGGCAGGAGGCGCACGTCGCGCACCGGATAGAGGCTGCGCTGCGTATCGGGATCGAATGCGCGGATCGAGTCGACCTGGTCGTCGAACAGGTCGATCCGGTACGGCAGCGGCGAGCCCATCGGGTACAGGTCGATCAGCGAGCCGCGCACGCAGTATTCGCCGGGCCGCACGACCTGGCTCACGTGCTCGTAGCCGGCCAGCGTGAGCTGCGCCTTCAGCTTCGCCTCGTCGAGCCGCTCGCCCTGCGCGAACGCGAACGTGTACGCGGCCATGAACGACGCGGGCGGCATCCGGTACAGCGCGGTGGTCGCGGGCACCAGCAGGATGTCGCAGCGGCCCTCGCCGAGGTCGTGCAGCGTCGCGAGCCGCTCGGAGACGAGATCCTGGTGCGGCGAGAACGTGTCGTACGGCAGCGTTTCCCAGTCCGGCAGCAGGCGCACGCGCGCCTCCGGCGAGAAGTAGCGGAGTTCCTGCGACAGCCGCTGCGCGTCGACCGCGTTCGCGCAGATCACCGCAAGGAGCGGGACCGCGTCGCGGTTGTCGGCGAGATAGCGGGCGATGGCGAGTGCGTCGGCGGAGCCGTGCGCGCCGTCGAAGGCGAACCGCTGGCCCGGCTTGACGCGGGCGACGGGCGAGGCGAACGGGGTGGAAGCGTTGTCTGGCATAGGGACGGCAGGGGTGGCGGGCACGGGCGCGACGCGGCGCGCCGGTCGAGACGAAAGACCTATTATAAAATCCGCTTCTCGATTTCATCTTTCCGGCGTTTCCCCTTCGTGACTCCCCGACTTTTCGCCCTGATTCCTTGCGCCGGCACGGGCAGCCGTTCCGGTTCGGCTGTGCCGAAGCAATACCGCACGCTGGCCGGCCGCGCGCTCCTGCATTACACGCTCGCCGCGTTCGACGCGTGCAGCGAATTCGCGCAGACGCTCGTCGTCCTCGCGCCCGACGACACGCACTTCGATGCGCGCCGCTTCGCGGGCCTGCGCTTCGCGGTGCGCCGCTGCGGCGGCGGCTCGCGGCAGGCGTCGGTGCTCAACGGGCTGCTCGAGCTGGCCGAATTCGGCGCGACCGAGCAGGACTGGGTGCTCGTGCACGACGCCGCGCGCCCTGGCATCACGCCGGCGCTGATCCGCACGCTGGTCGCGACGCTGAAGGACGACCCGGTCGGCGGCATCGTCGCGCTGCCGGTGGCCGATACGCTCAAGCGCGTGCCGGCCGGCGGCGACGCGATCGCGCGCACCGAGTCGCGCGACGCGCTGTGGCAGGCGCAGACGCCGCAGATGTTCCGCATCGGTATGCTGCGCGACGCGATCCTGCGCGCGCAGCGCGAAGGGCACGACCTGACCGACGAGGCCAGCGCGATCGAATGGGCCGGCCATACGCCGCGCGTCGTGCAGGGCAGCCTGCGCAACTTCAAGGTCACGTACCCGGAAGATTTCGCGCTCGCGGAAGCGATCCTCGCGCGCCCCGCGAACGCTTCCTGACTTTCACCTCATCTCAAACCGGATTACGCATGGACTTCAGAATCGGACAAGGCTACGACGTGCACCAGCTCGTCCCGGGGCGCCCCCTCATCATCGGCGGCGTGACGATTCCGTACGAGCGCGGCCTGCTCGGGCATTCGGACGCGGACGTGCTGCTGCACGCGATCACCGACGCGCTGTTCGGCGCGGCGGCGCTCGGCGACATCGGCCGCCATTTCTCCGACACCGACGCGGCGTTCAAGGGCGCGGACAGCCGCGTGCTGCTGCGCGAATGCGTCGCCCGCGTGAAGGCGGCCGGCTTCACGATCCAGAACGTCGACAGCACGGTGATCGCGCAGGCGCCGAAGCTCGCGCCGCACATCGACGGGATGCGCGCGAACCTCGCGGCCGATCTCGGCCTGCCGCTCGAGCGCGTGAACGTGAAGGCGAAGACCAACGAGAAGCTCGGCTACCTCGGCCGCGGCGAGGGCATCGAGGCGCAGGCCGCCGCGCTGCTGGTGAAGCAGGGCGCGTGAGCGCCTGACGCCGGTCCGAAGCGGCGCGCAGGTTGCGCCGCCGGAATGAAAAATGCCACGCGTTTGCGTGGCATTTTCGTTTTGCGGCACGATCCGGCGCGCTTGGCCGCCGTATCGCGCTGCCGCTCGCGTGGCTGCTTATTCGCCTTCGGCGGCGATCACTTGCGCGGCGGCGTTGATCACCGACGCGATGCGGCCGACGTCGCGCAGCTGCGTCGTCGTCATCCCTTGCTCGTTCTTCAGCAGCGCGTAGTGCGACTTCACGCAGAAGTGGCACTTGCCGACGATCGATGCGGCGAGCGCGTACATCTCGAAGCGGCGCTTGTCGACGCCGCCGTGCGACGCATACGCGCCCATCCGCAGCTCGGCGCGCTGCGTCTTCAGGTCGGCATCGTCGGCCATCTCGACATACGGATACCAGGTGTTGTTCATCCCCATCAGCGCGGCCGCCGTCAGCACGGCGTTCGTCTCTTCGGGCGACAGCACGCCGGCTTCGCGGATCGTCTTCACGAGCACGGTACTCTTCGCCGCGACCGCCGCCGCCAGCGCGACGCCGACTGCATCGGTGCCTTCGAGCGACGAGCGCGAGATCGTGCCGTCGAGGTTCAGGCGAATGTCCTTCGCGTAGTCGGGGATACGTGCCTTAATCGAATCGATGAATTCCATTGATATCTCCTATGGGTTGGCCGTTAAAAAAGCCCGCAGGCAGGACGTGCGCCGCGGGCTTCGTGCATCGATGCGCTTACAGCGTTGCGCCGCCGACGGCACGGTTGCACGGGCACAGTTCGTCCGTTTGCAGGCCGTCCAGAATGCGCAGGACTTCTTCCGGGCTACGGCCGACGTTCAGGTTGTTCACCGAAACGTGCTGGATCGTGTTGTCCGGATCGACGATGAACGTTGCACGCAGGGCCACGCCGGCTTCCTTGTCGCGCACGCCGAGCTGGTCGATCAGCTCGCCCTTGACGTCGCCGAACGAGTAGTGGTTCAGCTTGTCGAGGTCCTTGTGCTCACGGCGCCATGCGAGCTTCACGAATTCGTTGTCCGAGCTGCCGCCGAGCAGGACGGCGTCGCGCTCTTCGAACTGCTTCGTCAGCTTCGCGAACTCGACGATTTCCGTCGGGCACACGAACGTGAAATCCTTCGGATAGAAGTAGATGATCTTCCACTTGCCCGGGAACGACGCTTCGGTGACGGTCTCGAACGCCGACTGGCCGTTTTCCTCGTGATTGTTGAAGCCCGGCTTCGCGGCTACGACGGTGAATGCTTCGAGTTTATCGCCCACGGTTTTCATGCGGATACTCCTGTGTGAGTTGGGAAGAAGACTGAGTCAAGCTACCTCGGTGCTGCAACGTTGATGTGACAGCATGGGCACGACTATAACACTATTAATAAGTCGCTTCAATAGTTTTTGGCTAACGATTCCCATAGTTTTTTTCAACCGCGCCGATAGTGTGACGCGCAAGAAGCGTGCGCGAACGCGTCACGCCGTCGCACGCGCCTTGCCGGCGCCGGGGAATTCGAGCGTGACTTCGAGGCCCGCTTCGGGGCTGCGGTTGCGCAGGCGCAGCGCGCCGCGATAGCGGCCGACGAGGCGCAGCACGATCGCCATGCCGAGCCCCGTGCCGTCCGCCTTGGTGCGCGCCGTGTCGACGCGGTAGAACGGCCGCATCACGAGCGGCAGCTGGTCCTCGGGGATGCCCGGGCCCTCGTCGCTCACCGACAGCTCGACGCGCGCGTGCGTCACGCGCGTCTCGAGCGTGATGCGCGACACGCCGTCGTCGCGGCTCTGGCCGTATTTGCGCGCGTTCTCGACGAGGTTGCCGATCACGCGGCGCATGTCGGTCTCGTCGGCTTCGATCACGGCGGTCGGCGCGAGCCGCGTGCGGATCTCGACGCCGTCCTCGCCCGACACGCGCGCGGCGACTTCGTGCGCGATCGACGACAGGTCGACCGGCTCCGGCTTGCGCTGGGTCGGGCGCGCGTAGTCGATGAAGGCCGCGATGATGCGATCCATCTGCTCGATGTCGTCGACCATCGCGTCCTTGGTCGCCTGGTCGGACGGGCTCATCTCGGTCTCGAGCCGCAGCCGCGCGAGCGGCGTGCGCAGGTCGTGCGAGATGCCCGCGAGCATCAGCGCGCGGTCGGCCTCGAGCTGTTCGAGGTCGCGCACCATCTGGTTGAAGCTGCGGTTGGTGTCGGCCGCGACGCCCATCCCGCGCTCGGGCAGCAGCTCGGGCGTCTGGCCCGAGCCGATCTGCCGCGCGGCGAGCGCGAGCCGCGAGAACGGCCGGTTCACGAGGCTCGTGATGAACGCCGAGCCGAACAGCGACAGCGCGAGCGCGAACAGGCCCCAGCCGGCCCACTGCAGGCCCGTGACGCTGTCGAGCTGGTCGCGGTCGAGCGCGACCCAGTAATCGTCGTCGTCGATCTTGAAGCTGATCCACACGCCCGGGATGTCATTGACCGACTGCGCGATCACAGTATCGTCGCCGAGCCGGCTGCGGATGTCGTGTTCGATCAGGCGGTTCAGCGATTCGTCGGGCTGCAGCTTGAACTTGTCGGTCTTTTCGCGCGGGTACACGCGCACGCCCTCGTTGCTCTCGAGATCCTGCAGCAGCGCGCGCCGCAGATCGGGATCGGAATAGAGCAGGGCGGTGCGCGTGAGCTTCACGATCGCGACGAGCTGGAGCGCGACGCGCTGCGCGCGCGGCTCGCGCTCGATCACGCGAAAGCTCTGGAACCACGCGGCGAGACTGACCGAGATCAGCAGCGCGATCAGCAGGAAGGTGCGCCAGAACAGCCCGCCGAACGCGAGCTGCAGGAGGCGCCGGTCGATACGCATGGGACGGGCCGTGGACGGGCGAAACCGGAAAGAGAAAAGATCAGGCGGCGCCGTCCGGAATGAACACGTAGCCGAGGCCCCAGACGGTCTGGATGAAACGCGGGCTGCCCGGATCCGGTTCGATCAGCTTGCGCAGGCGCGAGATCTGCACGTCGAGGCTGCGGTCGAACACTTCGTATTCACGGCCGCGCGCGAGCTCCATCAGCTTTTCGCGCGACAGCGGCTGGCGCGGATGGCGCGCGAACACCTTCAGCACCGAGAATTCGCCGGTCGTCAGCGGAATTTCCTGGCCCGACTTCGTCAGCGTGCGCGTCGCGAGGTTCAGCGAGAACTCGCCGAACTCGAACACCTCGGTGGTTTCCGACGGTGCGCCAGGCAGTTCGGCCGGCGCCTGGCGGCGCAGCACCGCGTGAATGCGCGCGACGAGTTCGCGCGGGTTGAACGGTTTCGGCAGGTAGTCGTCGGCGCCCATCTCGAGGCCGACGATGCGGTCGACGTCCTCGCCCTTCGCGGTGAGCATGATGATCGGCGTGCGGTCGTTGCTGCCGCGCAGGCGGCGGCAGATCGACAGGCCGTCTTCACCCGGCAGCATCAGGTCGAGCACCAGCAGGTCGAAGCGCTCGCGCACCCAGAGCTTGTTCATCGCGGTCGCGTTCTCCGCGACGTACACGTTGAAACCCTGCTCGCCGAGATAGCGGCGCAGCAGATCGCGCAGGCGCGGGTCGTCGTCGACGACGAGAATCTTGGAGGGGTTTTTCGTTTCCATGAGCGGCATCTTATCGCGAATGGGAAATCACGCACGGTCGCGTATTTTCGCGCGTTACAGTCCGTTACAAAATTTACCCGTAGTGTCGCGCGGAGTAAAGGCAGGCTATAGAGATTCCTTTACTCGAAGCTGAAATTCGGTAGATACTCCCCTGCACTCCATCTTTCATCTTTGTACACCCGAATTCCGCAGGGTTTTTCAAGTACCAGAGGTAACCGGTTGCCGCGTGACGAAGGGAACAAATCGACCAAAGAAGCGAGGACGGTCATGCGATCTGCCCGGATTGCACTGATGCTGACGATCGCACTTGCCGGTCCATATGCGTCGAACTTCGCGTATGCGCAGCGCCCCGAGCAGGGCGCCTCGTCGCGCAAGCTGCCGCGCGGCAAAGCGCCGCAGCCCGACCGCGCCGCCGACATGGCGGTCCGTTCCGCCGTGCCTCCCGATCTCGATCAGCACCGTCGCGACGGGCACATGACGCCCGAGGAGCGCCACCTGCTGCGCCAGCACATCGAGGACGCCGTTCGCGAGCTGTACAAGCGCTGACACGCACGCGCGTTCGCACGGCGCGGAAAGATTCCGTAGCAATTTTTCGGTCAACTTTCGGATGCGTGCCGCCGTTGAACCGGCATCCGCACCGCCGGTGCGCTCCGGGAGTCCACGACGATGAAAGCGAACGCTGCCGCCCCGGCGCCGTCGCCTGCCATGCAGTCGCCGCTCGATGCCGACGACGCACTGTTTTTCCTCAGCCGCACCGGGTTCTCTCCCGCGCCCGCCGACGTCGCGCGCGTCGTCGGCATGACGCGCGCGCAGGTCGTGGCCGACACGCTCGACAGCGTGCGGCGCGAGCCCGTGACGACGTGGCCCGACTGGATCGCCGAGCTGCCGCCGACGCGCGCGCAGCGTCAGGCGCTGACGCCCGACATGCGCCGCGACGAGCAGCGCGAGCGCAATGTCCGCTACGATGCGCTGCGCGCCGCCTGGGTCAACGAGATGATCGTCACGCCGTCGCCGCTCACCGAGCGCATGACGCTGTTCTGGCACGGGCACTTCACGTCCGGGCAGGACAAGGTCCCGTATCCGCAGACGATGGCCGCGCAGAATGCATTGTTTCGGCGCGAGGCGCTCGGCAACTTCGGCACGCTGCTGCATGCGGTCGCGAAGGATCCGGCGATGCTCCAGTATCTCGACGGCGCGAGCAACCGCAAGGGCCGCCCGAACGAGAATTTCGCGCGCGAGGTGATGGAGCTGTTCACACTCGGCGAAGGGCATTACTCGCAGCGGGACGTGACCGAAGCCGCGCGCGCGATGACCGGCTGGAGCGTCGATCCCGATACGCTGCGCTTCGAGGTGCGGCCCGACTGGCACGACGCGGGCGACAAGACGATCCTCGGCGAGACCGGCGCGTTCGACGGCGACGGGTTTCTCGACATCCTGTTGAAGCGGCCCGAGACGGCAAGCTTCATCGCCGGCAAGCTGTGGCACGAATTCGTGTCCGATACGCCCGACGCCGGCGCGCTCGATGCCGTGGCCGAGCGGTTTCGCGCCAGCGGCTACGACATACGCGCGGCGCTCGCCGCGCTCTGGTCGACCGACGCGTTCTGGGATCCGCGCAATCGCGGCGTGCTCGTGAAGTCGCCGGCCGAGTTCGTCGTCGGGTCGGTGCGGCTGTTCGACGTCGCGTACGGCGATCCGCAGACGCTCGCGAACACCGTGCGCACGCTCGGGCAGAACCTGTTCTATCCGCCGAACGTGAAGGGCTGGCCGGGCGGCGCGATGTGGATCAACAGCACCACGCTGCTGGCGCGCAAGCAGTTCGTCGAGCAGTTGTTCCGCGCGACCGAGACGGCCGGCATGCGCTCGCCCGCGCATGCGATGGCGCCGCCGTCGCCGAATGCGCGGGCGCAGGCGATACCGGTTGCGGACGCCGCGTCGGTTGCCGGCATGCGCGGCGCGCCGGTCAAACTCGCGCGCGGCGGCCTGCGATTCGACCTCGAACGCTGGCTCGCGCAGTATCGTGCGCGGCCGCAGGCGATTGCGGGATTGTCGACCGAGCTCCAGCTGCAGCATGCGGTGCTGCCGGTGTCGCCGGTCGCGGCGATCGATACGGACTCGACCGGCAGCGCGTATCTCGAGGCGCTGCTGATGGATCCGGCCTATCAACTGAAATGACTGAAACGACCGAAACGACGACGAACAGGCACGCTGCCGCGGTGGCCATGCCGCACGGCGAGCCGAAGGATGCACGATGAACCGACGTGATTTTCTGACGCTGACGGGCGCCGCGGCCGCGGCGGGCGTGTCGTTGTGGCAGCCGCCCGCGCAGGCGGCATCGATGGTCGCGGTCAGGCGCCAGCCGGCGACCGGTTATGCGAACGTGCTGATCCTCGTCGAACTGAAGGGCGGCAACGACGGCCTCAACACGGTGGTGCCCTATGCGGATCCGCTCTACTACCAGTTCCGCCGCAGCATCGGCATCAAGCGCGACCAGGTGCTGCAGCTCGACGCGCAGACGGGGCTGCACCCGTCGCTCGCGCCGTTGATGCCGCTGTGGCGCGACGGACAGGTCGCGATCGTGCAGGGCGTCGGTTATCCGCAGCCGAACCTGTCGCATTTCCGCTCGATCGAGATCTGGGACACCGCGTCGCGCTCGGACCAGTACCTGCACGAAGGCTGGCTCACGCGCACGTTCGCGCAGGCGCCGGTGCCGCCCGGCTTCGCGGCGGACGGCGTCGTGCTCGGCAGTGCGGAGATGGGACCGCTCGCGAACGGCGCGCGCGCGATCGCGCTCGTCAATCCCGCGCAGTTCATCCGCGCGGCGCGGTTGGCCGAACCGTCGTCGCTGCGCGAACGGAACCCGGCGCTCGCGCACATCATCGAGGTCGAGAACGACATCGTGAAGGCGGCCGACCGGCTGCGCCCGCGCGGCGGGATGCGCGAGTTCAGGACGGCCTTTCCGGCCGGTACGTTCGGGACCTCGGTGAAGACCGCGATGCAGGTGCTCGCGGCATGCGAGGCGTCGGGGCCCGGCGCGCAGGACGGCGTCGCGGTGCTGCGGCTCACGCTCAACGGTTTCGATACGCACCAGAACCAGCCGGGGCAGCAGGCGGCGCTGCTCAGGCAGTTCGCGGAAGGGATGAGTGCGATGCGCGGCGCGCTGGTTGAGCTCGGGCGCTGGAACCAGACGCTCGTGATGACGTATGCGGAATTCGGGCGGCGCGTGCGCGAGAACCAGAGCAACGGCACCGATCACGGTACCGCCGCGCCGCATTTCGTGATGGGCGGCCGCGTGGCCGGCGGGCTGTACGGCGCGACGCCGGCACTCGGGCATCTCGACGGCAACGGCAACCTGCCGGTCGCCGTCGATTTCCGCCAGCTCTATGCGACCGTGCTCGGGCCGTGGTGGGGGCTCGATGCGACGCACGTGCTGCAGCAGCGCTTCGAGACGCTGCCGCTGCTGAAGGTGTGAGGCGGTCGTGCGTGACGGGGCGGATCAGCGGCCGCGTGCGGCGCGCCACGCGATCCACAGCTTGCGGATCGGCGTCAGCGCGATACGCTGGTGCAGCACCTGGTAGCCGTCGCGCTCGATTTCGTCGAGCAGCGCGCCGGCCAGTGCGATCTGCGCACGCAGCGTGCGTTGCGCGCGGCGTTCGGACGCGGGGATCGCCGCGTCGGCGGCGGCGAGCGCTTCGCGCGCGCGGGCCGTCTGAAACTGCAGCAGCTCGCTGAAGGCCGGGCTGTAGCGGCGATTCAGCAGGTCGGCCGCGGTCACGTTGTAGCGTTGCAGTTCGTCGATCGGCAGATAGATGCGGCCGTGGCGCGCATCGTTGCCGAGTTCCTGCACGAATTGCGCGAGCATCAGCGCGTGGCCGGCCTGCGCGGCCCACGGTTGCGGTTCGGCCGGATTCGCGGCGCTTGCGCGCGCGACCAGCGACGCGAAGGTGCCGCCGACCTGCGCGATGTAGCGCTGCAGGTTCGCGAAATCCAGGTAACGCGCCTGTTCCAGATCCATCCCGTAACCGTTGACGAGCGTGCGCAGCGCGTCGGTTTCTGCGCCGATCGCCGGGTGGTGCTGCGCGAGCGCCTTCGTGACCGGGTGCGACGGTTCGCCGGCGGCGAGCGCCGCGAGTTCCTTGTGCCACCACGCGAGTTTCGTGTGTCCGACGGTCGGATCGCTGGTTTCCTTGACGGTTTCCTCGAGTTCGCGACGCAGCGCGAACAGGGCCGTCAGGCGCGGTGCGGCGGCGAGCGGCGCCTGGCGCAGCGCGTAGTAGACGCTGGAGCCCGCGGGGGCGGCCTTTTGCTGACAGTAGTCGTCGAAGTTCACGGGTGGGGTCGTGGCGGAGGCGGATTCGGGGGGCGCGTGCCGGCGGGTGGCCGGCACGTCGAGCGCGGCATTCTAGCACCGCTGTCCGACGGGCGCCGGCGGGGCGAGACAATGCTGCGCGGATCGGGTAGAATCTCGCGCTCGCCTGATCGGGCGTGCCGGTTTTCGGGTTTTCGGGCCGGCATGACGCCCGGGCGCGTGGAGCACGCTTCTTGCGTGCCGCGCGGTCAGGCGACAGGAATGCGCGTGAGTGGCGAAATTGGTAGACGCACCAGGTTTAGGTCCTGACGCCCGCAAGGGTGTGCCGGTTCGAGTCCGGCCTCACGCACCATGAAGTCGAACGGGCTCCGCCCAGGACCGTTCAAAAAAAGCGCTGCCGGTCGGCTGACCGGCAGCGCTTTTTTGTTGATGACGATTTTCGCCGATACACGGCTCCTGTCCAGCGCACGGAAATTCAGGTCGCGTAGCGCGTATCATCTCTTCATTACAGTTCCTGTACGCAGCGCTCCCTGCCGAGGACCGTCCATGAAGAAGAACATCGCACACACATCGATTGCCGTACTCACGCTCGCGCTGGCCGTACCGGCATCTGCCACGACGGCCGCCGACAACGTCGCGTGGAGCGCCAGGTCCGTGCAGACCGGCGCAGCCTCCCCGGAGTGTTCGGCCTATTCGGGCCGGCTGATTTCGAGCGGGGTGTCGCTGTCGGGCGAAACCGTCCTGAAATCGGTCGGCACGGCGCTGCTCGGTTCCGCACTGGGTTTCGCCAGCGGGTATCAGGGCGCGGTTCCCAACCCGTGTCGGCACGCGGGCTTGTGAGCGGCCGGGAGCGGACCGCCAATATTGCTACCGCATTTGATGAAAGGCGCCGCGCGTCGACCGACCGCGGCGCTTTGTCGTTCGGCGCGCGCCTAGTCCCAGAAACTCCGCACCGCGACCGCCACGATCACCGGCACCGAAAACACCAGCGGAATCGCGAAATACTGCGCTTCGCGATCGACGATCCAGCTATAGATCAACCACGCGACGCCGATCGCGAACGTGACGAGGCCGACCAGCACCGCGGCGATATTCAGGGCGAGCTTCGAAGGCTGGCGGCGCGCTTTGTCGTTGGTGTCGGGTTCGCGCGGAGACGATTTCATCTGGAGAGGGGCCCGGGCCTGGCAGGTATAAAAGCACAGGAAACCCCATCCGCACCGATCGCGCAAGGGCCGGCCCCATCTCGTTGGTGAGCGCGCGTTACAACCCGAACGACACGGCCAGTTCGTCGAGCAGCTCGCGCTGGAACGTGACGAACCGCTCGCCCGGCTGCTGCGCGATCGCGAGGTCGAGCATCGGATCGGCGACCTCGGTGCGGATGCCGGCCAGTTCCTCGACGATCGCGAGTCCGCAGAACGGCACGTAAGCCTCCGAATAGCCGCCTTCGTGCACGATCACGAGCCGTCCGCCGCAGTGGCGCCGTGCCGCCTCCTTCACCGCCCGCGTCATGCACCGGTAACTGTCGGTATGCAACTGCATGCGCGCGAGCGGGTCGACCGCGCTGGCATCGAGACCGCTCGCGACGACGATCAGCTCCGGCCGGAATCGTTCCAGCGCCGGCAGCACGATCCGCTCGAACGCATGGCGATACGCGTCGTCGCCGCTGCCCGCGAGCAGCGGCACGTTCAGGTTCGCGCCGACGCCCGCGCCTTCGCCGCGCTCGTCGCCGCCGCTGTAGCCGGGCGGAAAGCAGCGGTCCTGGTGCAGCGAGATCGTCAGCGTGTCCGGATCGTCGTAGTAGATCGACTGCGTGCCGTTGCCGTGATGCACGTCCCAGTCGATCACCGCGACGCGCTCGATCGCATGCTTCGCGCGCGCGGCCTCGATCGCGATCGGGATGTTCGCGAGCAGGCAGAAGCCCATCGGGCGATCGCGCAGGCAGTGATGGCCGGGCGGGCGCGACAGCGAGAACGCGTTGGCCGCATGCCCGCCGACGACCGTGTCGACTGCCGCGATCGCGAGGCCGGCGGACAGCGCGGCGATCTCGTAGCTCCCTTTGCCGAACGGCGCGAGATCGCCGAGGTCGCCGCCGTTCGCATCGCTGAGCGCGCGGAACGCGTCGAGATAGCTCGCCGGATGAATCCGCAGCAGATCGCCGGTGGTGGCCGGCGCGGCACCGCGCAGGTCGAGGTGAGCGGCAAGGCCCGACGCCTGCACGAGCGACAGGAAGCGCCGCTTCGAATCGGGCGATTCCGCGTAGCCGGCGCTCGATGGCGGCTGGACCCAGCCGCCGACCGGGAAGAACAGCGCGTGCGTGCCGCCGGTGTGCCAGAACGTGCGTTCGTCGGTGAAGAAGGCAGTGCGATTCATGGATGTGCTTGACCTGTCACGGTTGGAAGGAAACGGCAGCCGCGGCAATCCGCGCGCGGCGATCGATATGGCGCAGCGCGGCGAACGACGCGATCGCGACGGCAGTGGCGGCCGCGAACAGCGCGTGCATCGTGCCGCCGGCATCGAGCAACAGCCCGGCGAGCAGCGGGCCGGCCGCGAGGCCCGCACCGATCACGAAATTGAGCGTCGCGACGAGGCGCCCGGACGTATCGATCTGTGCGACGGTCGCGAGAATGAACGGCAGTACGAACGTCCACGCGAACTTGAACGCGAAGATCGCGGCGCTGTAGCCGCGCGCATGCGGCAGCGCGGCGAGTGCGACGAGCGACGCCGCGAGCAGCGCGTAACCGGTGGCCAGCATCGTGCGCCGCGCAAGCCGGCCGCCCGCGCAGGATGCGAGCGCCGCGCCGGCAATCCCCATCACGCTCGCGATCGCGAGCACGTTGCCGGTCGCTTGCGGATCGAGTCCGGCTTCCGCCGCCGCGCGGCTCGCGAAGGTCCACACGCTGCCGATCGCGAGATAGAACGTCAGCACCGCACCGATCGCGAGCGCGACGAAGCGCTGCGGCGTATTCGTCGCAGCGCCGCGCGCGGCCCGCGCCGACGCGCTCCGCGCACCGAGCGTCGCCGGAAAGCCGCGCGACAGCGGCGCGGCAAGCAGTGCGAGCACGGCCAGCGCGACGTACAGCGCGCGCAGCCCGAACCCGGCGAACACGTGCGGCAGCACGAACAGGCCGATCGCGCCTGCGATCAACTGGCCGACGACCCAGAGGCCGTACACGCGATCGCTGTTCTCGCTCGTGGCCGCACTGGTCATGCAGAGCACCATCAGCGAGCCGCCGCCGAGCGCGGTGACGGCACGCAACGCGAGCAGCGTGACGAAGCCGGGCATCCACAGCGCGGTCAGGAGATTGCCCGCGCCGAACAGCGCGATCGCGCAGGCGGCAACGCGGCGCGCATCGACGCGGCCGAGCCACAGGTACGACGGCACGGTCGCGAGGCTGAACGCACCGAGTTCGACGAAGAAGTAGGTGCCGATCTGCGACGCGGACAGCCCGAGCTGTGTCGCCAACTGGCCGGCGACGGCCGGCGCGACGAGTAGCAGCAGCGGCGTGATGGCCGCGAACACGACGAGGGCGACGAGCGTCGAGCGCGCGAACGGCGACGCGCGGCCGTCGGACGGCAGTGCGGCATCGGTGGAGCAAAGGGTTTTCATGGCGGGATCTCGCTGGACGGAATCAGAACAGGTGGTACATGCCGACCATCGCGCCGAACTGCGATGCGCCGGCGAGCGGCGTCGGGTCGTATTCGTAGACGGTCTGCGAACTCTGGCCGCTGTTGCGCGCATAACCGAGGTTCAGGTAGGCGACGGTGCGTTTCGACAGCGCGTAGGTGGTGCTCGCGATGAACAGCGTCGGGCGGCCGATCGTCGGCGCGTGCGAATCGGTGTGGTAGACGCCCGCGTTCAGCCCGATTCCGCCCGACGTCAGGTAGCGCGCGCCGCCCCAGACGATCGTGCGCGCCGCATCGAGGTCGCCGGTCAGGTGTTCGACGCCCGCGTAGACGGTGAGCGGCAGCGTCGCGAACGCATAACGCGCGGCGAGCGTGCCGAGCTCGCGGCGGCGCGCGGACGCGTCGCCCGCCGCCGACGCGTCGCCGTGCGCCTGATGCAGCACCGCGCTGACCGACAGCCCGTTGCTCGTGTACTGGCCGCCGAGTTCGAGCACGCGCCCGGCGCGCGTATTGCCCGCGACGCCGGCCGTCGCGGCAAGGGCCTCGACATCGAAGCCGGCGAACGCCGGCGACTGGTACTTGATCGAGTGGTCGATGAAGTTCGCGTTTATCGGCACGAGCACACCCTGGCCGCTGTACGACGCGTACCACAGCGGGTCGTAGAACAGCGTCTTGTCGAACAGCACGCTGAACTGCCGGCCGAGCGTGACGGTGCCGACGGGCCCCGCGATGCCGACGTACGCGCCGCGGAAGAACGCGTAGCCGGGAACGGTCGCGGTGCCGTCGTTGATGTTGAGACCCTGTTCGAGCTTGAACAGCGCGCGCCAGCCGCCGCCGAGATCCTCGGTGCCCTTGAGCCCGACCTGCGACGGCAGGATGCCGTAGTTCTGCAACTGCACGGCCGCGTGCCGTCCGTCGGCATGCGTCAGGTACTGCACGCCGGCGTCGAGCGCGCCGTACAGCGTGAGGGTCGATTGCGCGTGTGCGGCGAAGCTGCACGCAGTGAGCACAGCGGCGGCCGTCGCCGTGCGGATGAAGCGGGGTGTCATCACGTGGGGTTCTCCATACCGTCCTGCATCGTTTGTCGCTGGTGTTGTCGCGACGCAGTGTCCGCAGCGGGAAAACCGGCGAACAGTCGTGCAGATGAACGGTATGGAAAACCCGCGGTGCACGGCATGGACGCGCCGCGACGCCGCGGCGCGGCGTGCTGCGCGGCAGCAACGGGCGGCGTCCCGTTCAAATGGATGGGGCTGTCGTGTACTCCGGCGGCGGCGCCCGCCAAAAATGCCGGTCGCTATAATCGGCCGGTCTGCGTTGCGCGCATCAGCGGCCCGATCGGGCAGGGGAGCGGAAGGTGAGGATCACGACGGATATCGGGCAGGATCTCGACGCGTTGCGCGACGTGCCGGCCGCGATCGTGCTCGACGAATCCGCCTGGCCGCCGCTGCCGCCGCGCCGCGCCGATTTCGACGGCGTGACGCGCGGCGACGCGGCGCGGCGCGAACTCGGCCTGATGCTGCTCGATCTGTACGCGCTCGCCGCGCAGTCGGGCATCGGCGAATTCGAGTGCCGCTTCTTTTCGCTGCTGCAGGGGCTCATCCCGTTCGACGCCGCGTGGACCGGCGTCGCGACGCACGTGCCGACCGGCCCCGTGATGCACAACAGTTTCCTGTACCGTCTGCCGCATGCGTTCTTCAGCGACTGGAAACGCGTGCGCGACTGCGATCCGCTCGCGCAGCGCACGCTGCTCGGCGCGCACGGTCGCGCGGTGCGATTGTCGGTCGTCGAGCCCGGGTTCGACGCGCGGTTTCGCGACTGGTGCGTGAAGTACGGGCTGGCGCAACTGATGTGCGTGTGTACGCTCGACCGCCGCTTCGGGCTGACGACGTTCATGTCGATCTACCGCCAGGGCCTGAACCGTCCGTTCAGCGACGACGACGCGAGCCGCTTCGAGGAAGTGATCCCGCATCTGGCGGCCGCGCTGACGATCAATCGCGCGGCGCAGCTCACGCGCGAGCGCGGCGACGCGGTGGCGTCGGCGGCGCCGGCGGCGCGCGCGCTGTGCGACAACTTCGGCGTGCTGCATCACGCCGATCACGGCTTCGACGACGTGCTGCGCACCGAATGGCCGGCGTGGACGGGCCCGCGCGTACCGGAGCCGCTGGTCGCGCACGTGCGGCGCCAGTCGGGCCAGCCGTTCATCGGCGATGCGTTGCGCATCCAGTGCGTGCCCGTCGCGGGACTGTTCCAGATCGAGGCGCGGCCGCGCTCGCTGCTCGACCGGCTGAGTCCGCGCGAGCTGGCGGCGATCCGCTATTACGGTGCCGGCCGTTCGCACAAGGAGGTGGCGCAGCAGATGGCGATTTCGCCGACGACCGTGCGTCACTACCTGCGCTGCGCGTACCGCAAGCTCGGCATGCACGACAAGAGCCAGATCGCCGGCGTGCTCGGCGCGACGGGCGGCCCGACCGACGACGAGCCGGTGGAAGCAGGTGGCGCGGCGCGCTGAATCGCTCGTGCCGGCATCGGCATGCGGGTGCTGGCACGAATGGTTGTATCCGCAACCATTGAGCGTTATGCTCGTCAGCTCCCGGTAGACGGATTTCCATCATGAACGACACGAATTCAGGGTCGGTGCGCGCGGCGGTGGTCGGTGTCGGCGCGATCGGCGGGTTGCTCGCGGCCGCGCTGTCGCGGGCCGGCATGACGGTGAGCGCATTCGCGCGCGGTGCGACGCTCGATGCACTGGACACGCACGGCGTGCGCGTGATCGACGAGGCGGGCGTCATGTCGTCGGTCCCGGTGCGCGCGAGCGACGACGCGGTTGCGCTCGGCGTGCAGGACTACGTGGTGATCGCGCTGAAGGCGCAGGCGCTGCCGGCGCTGGCCGCGCGCATCGCGCCGCTGGTCGGGCCCGGCACGGTGATCGTCGCCGCGATGAACGGGCTGCCGTGGTGGTTCACGCACGGGCTCGCGGGCCCGCTCGACGGCGTGCCGCTCGACGCGGTCGACCCGGCGGGTGCAGTCTCGGCGGCGTTGCCGCCCGCACAGGCGATCGGCTGCGTCGTGCACCTGTCGTCGAGCACCGATGCGCCGGGTGTCGTGCGCCGCGGCCGCGGCAACCGCCTGATCGTCGGCTCGCCCGACCATCGGCTCGCCGCGCCGACCGCGCGGTTCGCGGCGGCGCTTGCCGCGGGCGGCTTCGACGTCGAGTCGACGCCGGCGATCCGCACCGAGATCTGGGCGAAGCTGTGGGGCAACATGAACATGAATCCGTTGAGCGCGCTGACGGGTTCGACCGCCGAGCAGCTGCTCGACGATCCGTTCACGCGGGATCTCGCGTTGCGGATGATGGAGGAGGCGGCCGCGATCGGCGCGCAGCTCGGCCTCGATGCGGGGATGAGCGGGCCGGAGCGGATTGCCGTGACGCGCAAGCTCGGCGCGTTCAAGACATCGATGCTGCAGGATTTCGAGGCCGGGCGGCCGCTGGAAATCGGGCCGATCCTCGGCGTGTTTCCGGAACTGGGGCGCAAGCTCGGCGTGCCGACGCCGTATTGCGACGCGGTGCTGGGGTTGCTGCGTCAGCGTGCGGCGAACAGCGGGCTGTAGCGGAGGGAGAGCGCGGCGGCGATGGCCGGCATGCAGGGAAGAATGACGAAACGGCGACGGGTCGCCCGGGCCGCCGCCGACGCTTGCGCGACTCGGGCGGCCCGCGGGATTCATCCGAGAAAATCCGGGTAAAGCGGCAGGTGCGGGAGCGCGCCTGAAACATGTGCGCGGCCGCAGCGATTGCAGCCCATGCCGCACCTTCGCGATAGGGGCGGCGCCGACTACGCCCGCCAAGCGGTTCAGTTGTCGCGTTCGATCGCGCTCGCGACCACCTTGTCGAGCAGCCGCTCGAACGTCTGGCGCTCGCTGTCGGACAGGCACGCGAGCAAGCCTTCATTCCACTTGCGCACGATCGGCATGATCTTGCGATGCAGCGCGCGGCCGTCGGTGGTCAGCGCGATCAGCACGATCCGGCCATCCTCCTCGCTCGCGCTTCGCTCGAGCAGCCCCTGGCGCAGCAGCGCTTCCGCCGCGCGGCTCGCCTGGCTCTTGTCGAGATTGGTGTGGCGCGCGAGATCCATGATCGAAAACGGACCGAAGGCGCCGACGGCGGCGATCACGCGCGCCTCGGGCAGCGAGATGTCCAGCTTGTGCCGGTACACGTCGGCGATCCCGCGGTCGGATCGCTTCGCGAGCGCATGGAGGCGATAGGTCAGAAACTGGTCGAGCCCGGCTTGTCGGCCTTTCATGTCGAATCCTGAAGAAAAAGGGCGGGCCCGATTGTTCCTGTATCGCGCGCTCGGGTCAACGGTCAGTGTGCGCCGTACTTCAGCCGTGTCAACTGTTCCGCTTCGTTCGCGAGCAGGTTCGCCGCGTCGCGGATCGCGACGTCGAGCGTGATCGGGCCGGGCGCCGGCGAGAAGCAGCCGGAAAAGTGTTCGGACAGGCGCGGCAGCGCGGCCGGGTCGACCGCGCCCGACAGCAGCGACGCGGGCACGCCCGCGACCCGCGCGTGGCGGCACGCGATGAACGGCGCCTTGCCGTGCAGCGTCTGCACGTCGGAGCGGCCTTCGCCGGTGATCAGCCAGTCGGCGCCGGCCAGTGCCGCATCGAGCCCGACCTGCCGCGCGACGACTTCCGCGCCGGCTTCGAACTGCGCGCCGAGCATGTGCAGCGCGAAGCCGAGGCCGCCCGCGGCGCCGGCACCGGCCAGGTCGCGGCAGCGCCGGTCGAGCGCGGTCTCGAGCAGGTCGGCGAAATGGCCGAGCGCGGCGTCGAGGGTCGCGACCTGCGCGGGCGTCACGCCCTTTTGCGGACCGAACACCGCGGTTGCGCCATGCGCGCCCGTCAGTGGGTTGTCGACGTCGGACATGCCGATGAATTCCGCGTCCTGCAGGCGCGGATCGAGCCCCGCCGCGTCGATCTGCGCGATGTCGGCGAGTCGTGCCGGCACGGGTTCGACCGGCTGGCCGGCCGCGTCGAAGCATTGCAGGCCGAGGCCCGCGAGCAACCCTGCGCCCGCGTCGTTGGTGCTGCTGCCGCCGAGCGCGACGAAGAAGCGGCGCACGCCCTCGTCGAGCAGCGTGCGGATCGCCTCGCCCATGCCGCGCGTGCTGCGTGCGTCGACCGGGACGCTCATGCCGACCGCATCGGTAATGCCGACGATCTCGGCCGTCTCGACGATCGCGGTGCGCGCGTCGATCACGCCGACCGCCGCATCGCGTGCGGCGAGCGACGCGCCGGCCACCTGCAGCGTGCGCCGCGTACCGCCGCCCGCCAGCATCGCGTCGAGCGTGCCTTCGCCGCCGTCGGCCATCGGGCAGCAGCGCACGACCGCGTCGGGCCGGGCGCGGCGGATGCCAGTGGCGATCGCGTCCGCGACCTGCTCGGCGGAAAGCGAGCCTTTGAACGAATCGGGCGCGATGACGACGACAGGCGCGGACGGGTGTTGCGGCATGGTGTCTCCGGAAGGCGTGATTGGTGTGAAGAATGGCGGCCGCGGCCGCGGCGCACCTTCAATCGGAGCTTACAGGATGGCGGGCCCGCGGTGGATACGGCGTTCGGCATAGCGGCGATCCGCGCGCATCGCCGCGCGCGGGAGCGGGCGGCACCGCGGGTGCGCACGGTTGTCGTGCCGATCTGGCGGTATGAGGAAGATTGTTTGCTAGAATAGTCGATTCTTCCGGCCAAAGCCGTGCTCCGAGCCGCTTGCGCTAGCCATCCGGCGCGTGCAGGGATGGCGTGGCGCTCCGGCGCGGCGTGTGCGTGAGACGCACCTCATGCCGCAGGCAGGCACGGCAAGGAAAACCCGATTCGCTCGAATAATTTTAGGACGATTGAAGCCATGGCTAACGTTGTTGAGAACCTCGGCAAGCTTGAACGCCGCGTGACGATTTCCCTGCCGAAGGACACCGTGCAGAAGGAAATCGACGCCCGTATCCAGAAACTCGCGAAGAACGTTCGCATGCCGGGTTTCCGCCCGGGCAAGGTGCCGCTGAAGATGGTCGCCCAGCAATACTCGGGTCAGGTCGAGGCGGAAGTGCTGAGCGACAAGATCGGCCAGGAATTCTTCACGATCAGCCGCGCGGAAAACCTGCGCGTCGCCGGCCAGCCGAGCTTCGAGCCGAAGCAGGAACAGGCTGAAGATGCGTACGCGTTCGACGCGACGTTCGAGGTCTACCCGGAAGTGAAGATCGGCGATCTGGCGACGGCTGAAGTCGAGCGCTCGACGACGTCGATCGGCGACGCCGAAATCGACCGCACGCTGGACATCCTGCGCAAGCAGCGCGTGCACTACCACGCTCGCGGCGAAGCCGGCGAGCACGGCGACGGCGGTGCGGACACCGCAGCGAAGAACGGCGACCGCGTGACGGTCGACTTCGTCGGCAAGATCGACGACGTCGCGTTCCAGGGCGGCACGGCCGAAGACTTCCCGTTCGTGCTCGGCGAAGGCCGCATGCTGCCGGAATTCGAAACGGCGGCGCTCGGCCTGAAGGCCGGCGAACAGCGCACGTTCGAGCTGAAGTTCCCGGACGACTACCACGGCAAGGACGTGGCGGGCAAGACGGCGCAATTCACGGTCACGATGAAGAAGATCGAATGGCCGCACCTGCCGGAAATCGACGCCGAATTCGCGAAGTCGCTCGGCATCGAAGACGGCGACCTGACGAAGATGCGCGCCGAAATCAAGGAAAACCTCGAGCGCGAAGCGAAGCGTCGCACGCAAGCCATCGTCAAGAACCAGGTGATGGACGCGCTGCTGAAGATTTCCGAACTCGACGTGCCGAAGGCCCTGATCGAACAAGACCAGCAACGTCTCGTCGAAATGGCTCGCCAGGATCTGGCGCAGCGCGGCGTGCCGAACGCGAAGGACGCACCGATCCCGGCCGAGATGTTCGCCGAGCAGGCGGAGCGTCGCGTGAAGCTGGGCCTCGTGCTGGCCGAGCTCGTGAAGTCGAACGGCCTCGAAGCGAAGCCGGAACAGATCCGCGCGGAAGTCGACGAGTTCGCGAAGAGCTACGAAGACCCGAAGGAAGTGGTCCGCTGGTATTATTCGAACCAGCAGCGCCTCGCCGAGATGGAAGCGTTCGTCGTTGAAAGCAACGTCGTCGACTTCGTGCTGGGCAAGGCAAAGGTGACGGACAAGGAAGTGAGCTTCGAGGCACTCGCGAGCGCATCGGCGCAAGCGTAAGTGTTGCTCTAGCGGCGTGCCGGCTGTCGGAGCGACGGCCCGCACGCCGTTTTTACGTCAAGCGCACGGTTGCCATTAATATGGCGATTGAGCGGGCGGCTTCCCTCCGTTCAATTTTCCATTCGAACAAGGTTCATTGAATGATCACTCGCGCTGAATTGCTGGACATGCTTGCTTCGAACGCGCCGCAGGGTTTCGAGGCGCAAGCGCTGGGGCTGGTGCCGATCGTCGTCGAAACGAGCGGCCGCGGCGAGCGTTCGTACGATATCTATTCGCGTCTCCTGAAGGAGCGCCTGGTGTTCATGGTCGGCGAAGTGAACGACCAGACCGCCAACCTCGTGGTCGCGCAATTGCTGTTCCTCGAGAGCGAGAATCCCGACAAGGACATCAGCCTCTACATCAACAGCCCGGGCGGCTCGGTGTCGGCCGGCATGGCGATCTACGACACGATGCAGTTCATCAAGCCGGACGTGTCGACGCTGTGCATGGGTCTCGCGGCCAGCATGGGCGCATTCCTGCTCGCGTCGGGCGCGAAGGGCAAGCGCTTCGCGCTGCCGAACTCGCGCGTGATGATTCACCAGCCGCTCGGCGGCGCACGCGGCCAGGCGTCCGACATCGAGATCCAGGCACGCGAGATCCTCTACCTGAAGGAACGGCTGAACAACCTGCTCGCGCAGCATACGGGCCAGGACGTGGAGCGCATCGCGCGCGACACCGACCGTGATAACTTCATGTCGAGCGAGGACGCGAAGGCTTACGGGCTGATCGATCAGGTGCTGCTGAAGCGCCCGTGAGCTTAAGTGGGGTGCCGCCCCGATTTGCGCGGCGCCCCTGCAACGTCCCGAGTGCCCTGAGCATCTGCGGCAAGCGCATCCAGCCGACTCCGGTCGCGCCCTAGGCGCGGCGTTCGGAGCATTCGGCGTATCATGTCATCTACCTGTCCGGAGGCTCTACATTCATGGCGGACAAAAAAGGTTCGAACAGCGAGAAGCTGTTGTATTGCTCGTTTTGCGGGAAGAGCCAGCATGAGGTGAAGAAACTCATCGCGGGCCCGTCGGTATTCATCTGCGATGAGTGCATCGACCTCTGCAACGAGATCATTCGCGACGAGGCGGCTGCCGCCGGCGTCGAGGCCAGCCTGTCCCGGTCGGATCTGCCGAGCCCGCAGGAAATTCGCGACATCCTCGATCAGTACGTGATCGGCCAGGAGCGTGCGAAGAAGATCCTCGCGGTGGCCGTGTACAACCACTACAAGCGCCTGAAGCATCTCGACAAGAAGGACGACGTCGAGCTGTCGAAGAGCAACATCCTGCTGATCGGCCCGACGGGCTCCGGCAAGACGCTGCTCGCGCAGACGCTCGCGCGGTTGCTGAACGTGCCGTTCGTGATCGCCGATGCGACGACGCTGACCGAAGCCGGCTACGTCGGCGAGGACGTCGAGAACATCATCCAGAAGCTGTTGCAGAACTGCAACTACGAGGTCGACAAGGCCCAGCGCGGGATCGTCTACATCGACGAAATCGACAAGATCAGCCGCAAGTCGGACAACCCGTCGATCACGCGCGACGTGTCGGGCGAGGGCGTCCAGCAGGCGCTGCTGAAGCTCGTCGAGGGCACGATGGCGTCGGTGCCGCCGCAGGGCGGCCGCAAGCATCCGAACCAGGATTTCATCCAGGTCGATACGACCAACATCCTGTTCATCTGCGGCGGCGCGTTCGACGGTCTCGAGAAGGTGATCACCGATCGTACCGAAAAGACGGGCATCGGCTTCGGCGCGACGGTCAAGAGCAAGCAGGAACGCGACGCGGGCGAAGTGCTGCGCGAAACGGAGCCGGAAGACCTGATCAAATTCGGTCTGATCCCCGAATTGATCGGCCGTCTGCCGGTGGTCGCGACGCTCGGCAAGCTCGATGAAGCCGCGCTGATGAAGATCCTGGTCGAGCCGAAGAACGCGCTCGTCAAGCAGTATCACAAGCTGTTCGCGATGGAGCGCGTCGAGCTGGAAATCCGGCCGGGCGCGTTGCAGGCAGTCGCCCGCAAGGCGATCCGCCGCAAGACCGGCGCACGCGGCTTGCGTTCGATCATCGAACAGGCGCTGCTCGACGTGATGTACGAGCTGCCGGCGATGAAAGGGGTCAGCAAGGTCATCATCGACGAGAACGTGATCGATGGCGACGGCAAACCCCTGCTGATCTATGAGGACACGCCGAAGGTGGCGGGTTCGAACTGACCGGCTTGCCGACGATGTTCTGCGAAAAAGGCCGTTCATGAGATCGTGGGCGGCTTTTTTTCGTTTATCTTGTGGGTAACTCTGACTCGACACGCGGTGGTTACTTTCTTACCGAATATTTCCCGCACTTGAAGGCTTGCAATTCGTTGTGGCGGCCTCAATTACCGAACAATTGATTCCACTCATGGGGAAATGAAATGTCAGGCACCCAACTTCTCCCGCCGGAACGCATCACGCTCCCGCTGCTGCCGCTGCGGGACGTCGTCGTTTTCCCGCACATGGTCATTCCGCTCTTCGTGGGCCGGCCGAAATCGATCAAGGCCCTTGAAGCAGCGATGGAAGGCGGCAAGCACATCATGCTCGTCGCCCAGAAAACCGCGGCCAAGGACGAACCGACCGAAAAGGACATGTACGAGGTCGGCTGTATCGCCAACATCCTGCAGATGCTGAAGCTGCCGGACGGCACCGTGAAGGTGCTCGTCGAGGGCCTGCAGCGCGCGAAGGCGTTGTCGATCGAAGAACAGGAGACGCAGTTCTCCTGCGAAGTGATGCCGCTCGAGCCCGATCACGCCGACAGCGCTGAAACGGAAGCGCTGCGCCGCGCGATCGTGTCGCAGTTCGACCAGTACGTGAAGCTGAACAAGAAGATCCCGCCGGAGATTCTCACGTCGCTGTCCGGCATCGACGAAGCCGGCCGTCTCGCGGACATGATCGCCGAGCGTCTGCCGCTGAAGCTCGACCAGAAGCAGCACATCCTCGAGATGTTCCCGGTCATCGAGCGCCTCGAGCACCTGCTCGCGCAGCTCGAAGCCGAGATCGACATCCTGCAGGTCGAGAAGCGCATCCGCGGGCGCGTGAAGCGCCAGATGGAAAAGAGCCAGCGCGAGTACTACCTGAACGAACAGGTCAAGGCGATCCAGAAGGAACTGGGCGAAGGCGAAGAGGGCGCGGATCTCGAGGAACTCGAGAAGCGCATCAACGCCGCGCGCATGCCGAAGGAAGCGAAGAAGAAGGCCGACGCCGAGCTCAAGAAGCTGAAGCTGATGTCGCCGATGTCGGCGGAAGCGACCGTCGTGCGCAACTACATCGACACGCTGATCGGCCTGCCGTGGCGCAAGAAGAGCAAGGTCAACAACGATCTGTCGAACGCCGAGCAGGTGCTCGACGAGGATCACTTCGGCCTCGAGAAGGTGAAGGAACGCATTCTCGAGTACCTCGCGGTGCAACAGCGCGTGGACAAGGTCAAGGCGCCGATCCTGTGCCTCGTCGGGCCTCCGGGCGTCGGCAAGACCTCGCTCGGCCAGTCGATCGCTCGCGCGACGAACCGCAAGTTCGTCCGGATGGCGCTCGGCGGCGTGCGTGACGAAGCCGAGATCCGCGGTCACCGCCGCACGTACATCGGCTCGATGCCGGGCAAGATCCTGCAGAGCCTCGCGAAGGTCGGCGTGCGCAATCCGCTCTTCCTGCTCGACGAAGTCGACAAGATGGGCATGGATTTCCGCGGCGATCCGTCGTCGGCGCTGCTCGAAGTGCTCGATCCGGAACAGAACCACACGTTCGCCGACCACTACATCGAGGTCGACTTCGACCTGTCGGACGTGATGTTCGTCGCGACGTCGAACTCGCTGAACATCCCGCCGCCGCTGCTCGACCGGATGGAAGTGATTCGTCTGTCGGGCTACACGGAAGACGAGAAGGTCAGCATCGCGCAGCGTTACCTGCTGCCGAAGCAGAAGAAGAACAACGGTCTGAAGGACGGCGAGATCGAGGTCACCGAGCAGGCGATCCGCGACATCATCCGCTACTACACGCGCGAAGCCGGTGTGCGTTCGCTCGAGCGGGAAGTGTCGAAGATCTGCCGCAAGGTCGTGAAGATGCTGCTGCTGAAGAAGGCATCGGGCGCGATCAAGGTCGACGGCGAGAACCTCGATACGTTCCTCGGCGTGCGCAAGTACGACTTCGGCCTCGCGGCGAAGGAAAACCAGGTCGGTCAGGTGACGGGCCTCGCGTGGACGGAAGTCGGCGGCGACCTGCTGACGATCGAAGCCGCGGTGATGCCGGGCAAGGGCAACGTGATTCGCACGGGTTCGCTCGGCGACGTGATGAAGGAGTCGGTCGAGGCCGCACGTTCGGTCGTGCGCTCGCGTTCGCGGCGTCTGGGCATCAAGGACGAAGCGTTCGAGAAGCAGGACATCCACATCCACGTGCCGGAAGGCGCGACGCCGAAGGACGGTCCGTCCGCCGGCGGTGCGATGACGACCGCGCTGGTGTCGGTGCTGACGGGCATTCCCGTGCGTGCCGATGTCGCGATGACGGGCGAGATCACGCTGCGTGGCGAAGTGCTGCCGATCGGCGGGCTGAAGGAAAAGCTGCTGGCTGCGCATCGCGGCGGCATCAAGCTCGTGCTGATCCCGGAAGAGAACGTGAAGGATCTCGCGGACATTCCGGACAACGTGAAGAACGCGATCGAGATCGTGCCGGTCCGCTGGATCGACAAGGTGCTCGAGCTCGCGCTCGAACGTACGCCGACCCCGCTGCCGCCGGAAGAAGAGGCGAAGGCTGCGGCACCGGTCGGCGAGGCGGCCAAGGATGCCGGTTCGACGGAAGTCGTGAAGCACTGAGAACCTGAACGCCGTCGCTGACGGTGGTTCGCGAAACCCGCGGCGAGTCCGCGGGTTTTTTTATGCGCGTCGGGATCGTGTGTAGCGTCGCGCGTTAAAAATTTTTGCGCATGGGCTTGGCAAAATGATCGGGGATGAATTAAACTTGCGGGCTCGCTGGTTGTTGATGCCGAAACGCAGATCGCAGCCAGAACGAATCGGAAACGGGTGCTTAGCTCAGCTGGTAGAGCGGCGCCCTTACAAGGCGTAGGTCGGGGGTTCGAACCCCTCAGCACCCACCAGTTTCACGATTCAGCCAGACCAAGGAGCGGTAGTTCAGTCGGTTAGAATACCGGCCTGTCACGCCGGGGGTCGCGGGTTCGAGTCCCGTCCGCTCCGCCAGAAAATGAAAAAGCCCGCCTCGTGCGGGATTTTTCTTTTGCGTCGTTGATCGCGCCCGCTCGCGGGCCCGTGACTGCGGAGTGGAGGAAGCCGCCTGCGCGGCTTCCGGCGGGACGCGAAGGGCTGCGCTTGCACGCGCAGCCGCGGCCTGCAGGATGTAGGCGAGTCCCGTCCGCTCCGCCAGAAGATGAAGAAGCCCGCCTCGTGCGGGCTTTTTCATTTGCATCGTCGCTCACGCCCGCGCGTTGCGCACCTGCTTTTCTCCCGTGCCACCCCGTATGTTGTAATATCGGACGTTTTGTCCAATTTTCCCGTCACGCATGCTCGATTTCTTCCGTAATCACCAGCGCCTGATGATGGCGCTCCTGCTCCTGATCGTGTTGCCGGGGCTGGGTTTCGTCGGGATCCAAGGTTTCCGCGGCTTCTTCGACGACAGCGCGAACGTCGCGGCGATCAACGGGCACAAGATCACGCGGGTCGAATTCGACGGCGCGTTCCGTCAGCAGGTCGACCAGGCGCGCCAGGCGCTCGGCGGGCAGTTCGACATCAAGGCGTTCGACACGCCCGAACATCGCAAGCAAGTACTCGACGGCCTGATCCAGCAACGCGTGCTGGCCGACGAGACGCAACGCCTGCACCTGACCGCATCCGACAACGCCGTGCGCGATGCGCTGATGAGCGACCCGATGATCGCGTCGCTGAAGAAGCCCGACGGTTCGATCGACGTCGAACGCTACGCGCAGCTGCTGTCGTTCCGGGGGATGACGCCCGAGCAGTATCAGGAGCGCGTGCGCTACAGCCTCGCGCTGCAGCAGATTCCGGCGAGCATCATCGCGAGCGCGTTCACGCCGAAGGGCCCGGCGCAACGCCTGTCGGAGCTGGCCGCGCAGCAGCGCGAAGTGCAGGCGCTGCTGCTGAAGACGAGCGACTACGCGGCGAAGGTACAGCCGACCGACGCACAGCTCGCCGCGTACTACGACGCGCACAAGCAAAGCTTCGCGACGCCGGAAACCGCGACGATCCAGTATCTCGTCTATTCGCCGGCCGCCGCTGCCGCGAGCGCGCAGCCGACCGAGGCGGACATCAAGAAGTTCTATGACGACAACCCGACGCACTTCCGCTCGGAAGCGCAGGTGCGCGTGAGCCACATCTTCATCGCAGCGGCGAGCAGCGCGAGCGCGGCCGACAAGGCAGCCGCGAAGGCGAAGGCCGAGCAGTTGCTGGCGGACGTGAAGGCGCATCCGGACCAGTTCGCGCAGATCGCGCAGAAGAGCTCGCAGGATGCGCCGTCGGCTGCGAAGGGCGGCGATCTCGGCTTCATCACGCGCGGCTCGACGGCGGGCGGCAAGGCGTTCGACGATGCGGCGTTCGCGCTGAAGCAGGGCGACGTGAGCGGTGTCGTGCAATCGGATCTCGGCTTCCACATCCTGAAGGCGACGGAAGTGAAGCCGTCGGTGGTCAAGCCGTTCGCGGACGTGAAGGACCAGATCGCAATCGACCTGAAGCAGCAGTACGCAGCGAAGGCATTCACGGACAACGCGGAAGGCTTCACGTCGACCGTGTATGAAAAGGCGAAGACGCTGCAGCCGGCCGCCGACAAGTACAAGCTGACGATCCAGACGGCCACCGTCACGCCGACGCCGAATCCGCAACTGCCGCCGACGAGCCCGCTGAACAATCCGAAGTTCCTCGCTGCCGTGTTCGCGAACGATTCGGTGAAGAGCCAGAACAACACGCAGGCGATCGACGTGGGCAACAACACGCTGATCTCGGCGCGCGTGACCGACTACAAGCCGGCTGCCGTGCCCGCGCTCGACGCGATCAAGGACGTCGTGCGTCAGAAGGTCGTTGCCGAGCAGGCTGCGGAACTCGCGAAGAAGGACGGTGCGGCGAAGCTGGCCGAGCTGCAGAAGTCGAAGTCGGCCGACGGCTTCGCGGCCGCACAGAAGGTGTCGCGCACGCAGTCGCAGGGCCTGACGCCGGCCGCGCTGAGCGCCGTCTACAAGGTCGATGCGAAGACGCTGCCGGCGTACGTCGGTGTCGACCTCGGTGCGGACGGCTATGCGATCTATCGCGTGAACACGGTGATCGCGGGTACGGCCGTCGATCCGCAACAGCTCGCGGCCGCGCAGCAGCAGATGGCGCAGGTCGAAGCGCAAAGCGAAGGTGAAGCATATCTCGCCGCGCTGCGCGACCGCTCGAAGGTGAAGGTGTACGGCACCACGCAGAGCCAGTCGCAGGACGGCGGCAACTAAGCCACGACCCAGCGCCAACCAAGCGAAGCGCCGTTCACGGTTTCGCATGCAGCAACAAGAAGCCCCGCTCGAAGCGGGGCTTTTTGCATTGCGGCGGTGGCGAGTCGCGAGGTCAGCCGCGCGGCTTGCCGAGCAGCGGTTTCAACGCCGTCCAGACGTTGTCGAGCAGGATGCCCTGCGCCTGCTGCGCGGGATGCATCTGGTCCGGCTGGAACATCTCGGGCTTGTTCTCGATGCCGGCCAGCAGGAACGGCACGAGCGGTACGCCGAGTTCCTTCGACAGGCGCGTATAGACCGCATGGAACTTCTGCGTGTAGTCGGGGCCGTAGTTGGGCGGCACGTACATGCCGACCAGCACGACCTTCGCGCGCGCCTGCCGCGCATCGGCGATGATGTCGCGCAGGTTCTGCTCGGTCGTCGCGAGCGGCACGCCGCGCAGCGCATCGTTCGAGCCGAGCTCGACGACCACGATCGACGGCTTGAGCCGTTGCAGCACCGCGGGCAGCCGTGCGCGGCCGCCGCTCGTGGTGTCGCCGCTGACGCTTGCATTCGCGACGCTATAATCGATTCGCTCGGTCGCGAGCCGTTGCCGCAGCAGCGCAACCCAGCCGGTGTCGCGCGGCAGCCCGTATTCGGCCGACAGGCTGTCGCCGAGCACGACGAGCGCGGGCTGGCCCGAGGTCGGGGCCGCCGCCGTCGCGGCGCGTGCGGGCATGCTTGTTGCGGCCAGGGTTCCCAGCAGTGCGGCGAGTGCCGCGCGCCTTTTCCAGCGGAATGTCGTGTCCATGTTCAAGATTACCGATCCGATCATCGAAGTCCATGACGTGTGCAAGCGGGTTGCCGATGCAACGGGCGAGCTGACGATCCTCGACGGCATCACGCTCGCCGTGCGGCCCGGCAGCAGCCTCGCGATCGTCGGCGCATCGGGGTCGGGCAAATCGACGCTGCTCGGCCTGCTTGCCGGGTTGGACAGCGCGACGAGCGGCACGGTTCGCCTGCTTGGCCGCGCGCTCGACCAGCTTGACGAGGACGAGCGTGCCGCGCTGCGCAACGGCGCGGTCGGGTTCGTGTTCCAGTCGTTCCAGTTGATGCCGCACCTGACGGCGCTCGAGAACGTGATGCTGCCGCTCGAACTGCAGGGCGGCATCAGTGCGCGCGACGCGGCCGATCGTGCCCGCGCGCTGCTCGTGCAGGTCGGTCTCGGCGAGCGTACCGCGCATTATCCGAAACTGCTGTCGGGCGGCGAGCAGCAGCGCGTCGCGCTCGCGCGCGCGTTCGTCACGCATCCGGCGATCCTGTTCGCCGACGAACCGACCGGCAGCCTCGATGCGGCCACGGGCCACGCGGTCATCGACCTGATGTTCGAGCTGAATCGCACGCACGGTGCGACGCTCGTGCTCGTCACGCACGATCCCGAGCTCGCGCGGCGCTGCGCGACGATGGTCACCATCGACGCCGGACGCATCGTCGCACCGCACGCGGCATAGCGCGGGACCGGATTTTTGCCGGCCGCGCCAGGTACCAGGTGGATCGCGCGGTGCGGCCGGCATGCGTTCGACGCCGTCGCGTCAGCGCTTGAGTGCTGCCCGCGCGCGCTCGATCAGCGCGGTCGTCGACGAATCGTGCTTCGCGGGATCGACCGACTCGGCCGACAGGTCCGCTTCGACGACCTTGCCGAGAATCTTGCCGAGCTCCACGCCCCACTGGTCGAACGGATTGATGTCCCACACCGTCGCCTGCACCAGCACCTTGTGCTCGTAGAGCGCGATCAGCGCGCCGAGCGTGCGCGGCGTCAGCGCGTCCACCAGCAGCGTCGTCGTCGGGCGGTTGCCGGGGAACGTCAGGTGCGGCGCGAGCGCTTCCTTGCCGGGGCCGGCGACCTGGCGCGCCTCGTCGAGCGTGCGGCCGAGCATCAGTGCTTCACTTTGCGCGAAGCAGTTCGCGAGCAGCTTCGGATGATGGCTCGCGAGCGGATGCTCGGGCGTCAGCACCGCGATGAAGTCGATCGGCACGATCGTCGGGCCCTGGTGCAGCATCTGGAAAAACGCGTGCTGGCCGTTGGTGCCCGGCTCGCCCCACGTGACGGCCGACGTCGGGTAATCGACGAACGTGCCGTCGAGACGCGCGGACTTGCCGTTGCTTTCCATCTCGAGCTGCTGGAGATACGACGGCAGGTAGTGCAGCGCTTCCGAATACGGCGCGACGAGGTAGCTCTGCGAGCCGAAGAAGTTGCGATACCAGATGCCGATCAGGCCGAGCAGCACCGGCAGGTTGCGCTCGAGCGGCGCTTCACGGAAATGGCGATCCATGTCGTTCGCGCCGGCGAGCAGTTCGTCGAACTGCTCGGGCCCGACCGCGATCATGATCGACAGGCCGACCGCCGACCACAGCGAATAGCGGCCACCGACCCAGTCCCACATTTCGAACACGTTGTCCGCGGCGATGCCGAACTTCACGACTTCGGCCGGGTTCGCCGACACGCCGACGAAGTGCTTCGCGAGCGCGTCCTCGGGGCAGCCGCGCGCGACGAACCAGTCGCGCAGCGAGCGTGCGTTCGTCATCGTCTCGAGCGTCGTGAAGGTCTTCGACACGATGATCGCGAGCGTTTCTTCCGGGTCGACCTGTTCGAGCACGCGCGCGAGATCGGCGCCGTCGACGTTCGACACGAAGTGCGTCGAGATGTCGGGCGTCGCGACATGGTGCAGCGCGTGCACGACCATCTTCGGCCCGAGATCCGAGCCGCCGATGCCGATGTTGATCACGTGGCGGATGCGCTTGCCGGTATAGCCGGTCCACGCGCCGCTGCGCACGGCGCGCGCGAAGGTCGCCATCTTCGCGCGCTCGGCGTTGACCTGCGCATGGAACGGCGCGTGCGGGTCCGTCGCGCGCAGCGCGGTGTGCAATGCGGCGCGGCCTTCGGTCGGATTGACGATCTCGCCGGCGAACATCGCGTCGCGGCGCGCTTCGACGCCCGCTTCGCGGGCCAGCTGCACGAGCAGGCGCAGCGTGTCGTCGTTGATGCGGTTCTTCGAGAAGTCGGCCGCAAGGCCGCCGCCCGGGACCGTGAAGCGTTCGGCGCGGGTGGGCGCGCGGTCGTTTTCCGGCGCGAACCAGTCGCGCAGCCGTGCATGGCGGATTTGTTCGAAGTGGGATTGAAGGGCAGTCCAGGCGGGGAGCGAATTCAGCGTCATGGCGGTTCGAGTGAAGCGTGAATCGGGAGGAATGCCGCGCCGGCGCCTCGGGATCGGAAGGCCGGCGGACGAGCGGGCCCGCCGTGCGGCGGGGGCACTCAGTATAGCGGCGTTACATGTCGGCGCGCGGCGACGGGTAAAAAAGGCGATTGATCAGCGTGCGCACCATCGGCGCGAGTTCGCCCGCGGTGAGGCCGGCCGGCCCGGTGCCGTGCGCGGTCAGCGTATCGGCCGCGAGGCCATGCAGGTAGACGCCCGCGAGTGCGGCTTCGTACGGCGCGACGCGTTGCGCGAGCAACGCGCCGATCAGGCCGCCGAGCACGTCGCCGGTGCCGCCGGTGGCGAGCGCCGCATTGCCGGTCGGGTTGATCGTCAGGCGGCCGTCGGGCGCGGCGATCACCGTGCCCGAACCCTTCAGTACGACGACGCTCGCGTAACGCGTGGCGAGCGCCTGGGCCGCGGCCAGTCGATCGTGCTGCACCGACGCCGTGTCGCTGCCGAGCAGCCGCGCTGCCTCGAGCGGATGCGGTGTCAGCACGCACGCATTGCCGCGTGTGCCGCGGGCGGCCACGGCGGCCGCGAGGTCGGCGTGCGTCGCGACGAGGTTCAGCGCGTCGGCGTCGAGCAGCGTCACGGCATCGTGCGCGAGCACGTCGCGCACGAGGGTGGCTGCGGCCTCGCGCGTGCCGAGGCCGCAGCCTGCCGCGATCGCGGACATCGCGTCGAGGTCGAGGCCGTCCGCGGGATGCAGCATCAGTTCGGGAAACGGCGGGTCGTACGGCGGCGCGCCGGCGCCGAGAAAACCGACATGCACCTTGCCGGCGCCCGCGAACAGCGCGGCGCGCGCGGCGAGGATCGGCGCGCCGCACATGCCCGTGTCGCCGCCGAGCACCGCGAGGCTGCCGAACGTGCCCTTGTGCGACGCGAACGCGCGGGCGGGCAATGCGGCGGCGAATCGTGCCGGTGCATTCAGCACGATGGCCGGCGCGGCGGGTGGGGCGACGTCGAGCGACGCGATGTCGATCTGGCCGGCGAGGTCGCGGCCGTCACCGGTGTAAAGGCCCGGTTTCGCGCCGATGAAGGTGAGCGTGTGGGTCGCGGCGACCGCGACGCCCGCGCCGACGATCCGGCCCGTGTCGCTGTCCAGTCCGCTCGGCACGTCGAGCGCGAGCACGCGGCCGCCGCGTCGGGCATGCGCGGCGATGCGCGCGGCCTGGGTGGCGAACGGACCGTCGAGCGCGCGACCGAGGCCGATGCCGAACAGTCCGTCGACGACCCATGCGTAATCGTCGAGCGAGGCGGGTGGTTCGGTCGACAGCGGCACGCCGGCCGCGCGCGCGAGGCCGAGCGCCCATTGCGCATCGTCCGGCTTGACCGGCACGGGCATCCAGGCCTGCGTCGCGACACCGAGCTGCTGCAGCTGCGCGGCGGCCACCAGCGCGTCGCCGCCGTTGTTGCCGGGGCCGACCGCGAACCAGACCGGGCGATCGTCGCCGGCGACCCGTTCGGACAGCCAGCGCGCGGCGGCGGCGCCCGCGCGGCCCATCAGCGTGTGCGGCGGCAGTTCGGCGGTCGCGGCGGCCTCGGCCGCGCGCAGGTCGGCGACGCGCAGCAGCGCGAGCGGGACGGAATCGGGAAGCGGGCGGGTATTCGTCATCGCGGGGTCATGGCGGCGGGAGGAAGCGCCCCGGGACGGGCCCGCGGCGGTCAGGTCGTGAAGCGCGCGGCGCTGAGCGCGGCGAGCGTGTCGGCGGGCCACTGCTGCGTGTCGCCGGCCAGACAGTCTGTCACCACTTTAGCAGACCCGCACGCGAGGCCCCAACCGGCCGGGCCGTGACCGAAATTGACGAACACGCGCGGATGCGGGGTCGGACCGACGACCGGCAGGCCGTCCGGCGACAGCAGTTGCGTGCCTTGCCACGACAGCGCGGCGGAAATCTTCGCGGCGCCCGGCACCCAGTCGTGGACGGCCTGGCCGAGCAGCGCGAGGGCGGCTTCGGACAGCGGCTCGGGGAGCGGCTTCGCGGTGTCGGCGAGGCTTTGCAGCACGGCGCCGCCGCCGATGCGCAGCCGCTGGTGGGTGCGCGTGATCGAGATCCGCTTGATCGAATCGACGACGCTCAGGTGCGGCGCATGTTCTTCGTACGCGACCGGCGCGGTCAGCGTATGCGCGCGGACCGGGTGCAGCGGCAGCCGCCAGCCGAGCCGCTCCAGCAGCGGCAGGCTGCCGGCGCCGGCAGCGACCACGATCGCGTCGGCCGCCATCACGTCGACCTCGTGCGCCTTCTTCGCGTGCCGGCCGCCGGCCGGTGCGAGCTCGATCGCGGCGCGGCCGGTGTCGACGCGGATCGCCGCGACGTCCGCGCCGAAGCGGAACTGCACGCCGTGCTCGTCGAGCGTCTGCTTGACCAGTTTCGCGAACAGCGGGCAGTTTCCGGTGCGCTCGCTCTCGAGCAGCACGCCGCCGGCGAAGCCGGGCTCGGCCGGCACCGACGGCTCGAGCGCCGCGCATTCGTCGGCGGTGAGCACGCGGTACGGCTGGTCGAGCGCGCGCAGCAAGTCGAGCGCCGGCTGCAGCGCTTCCCAGTCGCGCGGGTCGCGCACGACGTGCAGGATCCCGGCTTTCTGCTCGAATTCGAGCTGGAAGCGCGCCTCGATGTCGGCGAGCGACTCGCGCGATGCGTCGATCAGCGGGCGCAGCCGTGCATACTGCGCGGTGAATGCATCGGGTTCGCGCAGCGCGGCGAGCTGCTTGACGAAGCGGCGCACGCCGCCGTTGAAGCCCGGCTTGTAGACGATGCCGGTGTCGCGCGGCTGGCGCTGGCGCATGAAGGTCGGGCCGAACCAGACGTCGAGCGGGCTCGGCAGCAGCGTGCCGCCGTCGCCGTAGGTCGCGCCCTGCGCGACGGTCGCGTGGCGTTCGACCACGCACACGCGATGGCCGGCCGCGCGCAGCTGGTAGGCGGTGGCGACGCCGCTGATTCCGCCGCCGATGACGATGACATCCATGGATTGCTTCGATGACGGGCGGCGCGCACGCCGCCCGGTGAGAATTCGCTGACGGGCCCCCGGCCCGGTGAACCGGGAATGATAGCGCCAAAATCGCGCGAACCGGTGCCACGCAACCCCATCCGATTCCGCCGTCTTGCGGTCACAGGCCACCGCGGCCGCGCACGCCGGCCCGGCGGCCGGCCGGGCGCCGTGGATGCCGGTGCACCGTCGCGGTGCGTGACGGGTGCCGATCAGGGTGCCGATCAGCCGGTCTGGGATGACCGACTTCCGGGTATAATTACGGCCTTCGTGCGACACGCACGCTCGTGTCCGGGTAGTCCCAACGTAAGGGACATCGACTAGCGGTGTTAAGGAGGCGTCAGTACGAGCCTTACCAGCCGCGAACAGTGCAATGTGGGCCTCATGAAGCCCGGCAGTCTTTGCACTTCTTGTAACGAAGCGAACCCGGTTGGGTACTCCGGGTGTCGCCACAGGCGATGTTCGGTGTGCTGCATTCAGCCGGACATCGCATTGCATTGACCTGATTACCATCAGGCCCCGCCCAGTCAGCGGCTTCACCTCCGCCGATTGGGCGGGGTGGTGTTTGCAATTCCCCCAGACACTTGTGGCTTGGGGTTTCGAAGCTTGAGACGAGCGAAAGCTCGGTGTGTCATTGTTCAATCTCTCAGTGGTCGGGAGATAGTGAACCTGTTGTACGACCAGCAGTAGCCTAGGGAGACATGCGTCGCTGGTAACGGTGGGGTGTGAAGCTCTCCCGACAATGAAGCCCCCGGATGTATCGGGCGCGTGGAGATCGTGAGATCTCCACGTGGAGATTCGGAGCAGCAATCGGATCGAGGAGCTAGGCTGACTGGCAGGGTCAACGTAAGTGAACTGCTGATAAACCTCGTAATAATTGTGGTGCCAAAGCTGCTGTTAGGCATCGACCAAAAGGTGCGCGGTCGGATAACCCGCTGAAGGTTCGGGTTACGTCGTCATCGGACCGCCGGGGAAGAGGCAGGACCTAAACCAGTCGTGTGACACGCCGGGAACGTGGTAAGCCCGTACTGCTGCCAGCGCGTGAGCGCTGGCAGGCGAACCGTGAGGAACGCTGTTGGCCGTGCGGGTATGGGAGGACGGAAAAAGCGAATGCCGGGTTGTAATGGCTCGGATAGGGGTTGAGACATCACCCCACGCGAAAGTGGGCAGACTTCCGTCTGGTCTACCGTCGCAAGACGGCTGACTAACCCTCAAGCTGAATCAGTGAGTGCTGGTGGCTTCTTAGTCATCAGTGTTGTTCTTTTCCCTTGTGGGAGCAAAACGCTCCCGCAAGGGGCGTGTTGCTTTCCGCGAAGGGATTCACTTCTTTGAGCAGGAGAGCAGCATGAAAGTATCTGCCCGTAAGGGTGGGTCTGCGCTTTCCCATGCGCCGGACCATTGGCACGACGTCGATTGGCGTCGCGTGGAACGGAACGTGAGAGGGATGCAGATTCGAATTGCGAAGGCGACGCGGGAAGGTGACTGGCGCAGGGTGAAAGCCTTGCAAAGGATGCTGACCCGCACGTTGTCCGCGAAGTTGTATGCGGTACGACGTGTTACGCAAAACCAAGGTGCGCGAACGGCTGGAGTCGATCGCGAACTGTGGGATACGCCTGAGAGCCGATGGGAAGCTGTCGGCAAGTTGAAGCGGCGTGGATACAAGCCTCTGCCATTACGGAGAGTCTTTATCCCCAAGGCCAATGGAAAGTTACGCCCTCTGGGTATACCGACCATGCGAGACCGGGCGATGCAAGCCTTGTACTTGTTGGCTTTGGAGCCCGTGTCTGAATCGACGAGCGACCCGAACTCATATGGGTTTCGGATCAATCGCTCGACGGCTGATGCGATGTCGCAGTTGTTTGTCTCCTTGGCACAGAAGGCTTCGGCCGAATGGGTCTTGGAGGCAGACATCAAAGGCTGCTTTGACTACATCAATCACGACTGGCTGGTGAACCATGTCCCAATGGACAAGGGAATTCTCCGGAAGTGGTTGAAGGCTGGCCTGATTTACAAGGGGCAGCTACAGGCGACTGAGGCCGGTACGCCGCAGGGAGGCATCATTTCCCCGACGTTGGCCAATGTGACGCTGAATGGGTTGGAGCGAGAACTCGCGGGGCATCTGAACGCCACGTTTGGGATCGTCCGGGCCAAGAGGCTGAAGGTGAGAGTGGTGCGGTACGCAGACGACTTCGTGATCACCGGCACTTCGCAAGAGGTGCTAGAGAGCGATGTCAAACCTTGGGTAGAAGCCTTCCTCGCACAACGAGGACTGCAACTCTCCGAGGAAAAGACGCGGATCGTCCATATCAACGACGGCTTCGATTTCCTGGGGTGGAATTTCCGGAAGTACGCGGGAACGCTACTCATCAAACCGAGCAAGAAGAACGTACAGACGTTCTATCGCAAGGTTGAGGAAACAATCAGCGGTAACAAGGCGGCAAAGCAGGAGAGCATGATCCTTCTGCTGAACCCGATGCTACGAGGATGGGCGCAGTATCACAGCCCCGTAGTTGCCAAGCAGGCGTACACCCGCATGGAGCATCTAGTGATTAAGAGGCTCTGGCGGTGGTCGAAACGGCGGCATCCGAACAAAGGTAAAGACTGGGTGAAGAGGAAGTACTTTCACACGGTTGGAAACCGCAATTGGGTGTTCGCTGCGCCCACAGTGCGCGAAGACGGCAGTAAGGGTCTTCTGGAGATGTACCAACTTAGCGGTACGGAAATCAGGAGACACAAGAAGGTGAGGGGGGACTTCAATCCCTTCGATCCCATGATGGAGCAGTACAGCGAAGAGTTGCGGCAGGAGCGTATGTGGAACTCAATGCGCTACCGGAGGCAATGGGCCTCGCTGTATATGTCACAAAGCGGCTGCTGTGCGCATTGTGGCTGCGCCCTGACGGACGAGACAGGCTGGCACGACCATCATCTGGAATATCGGATGCATGGCGGATCGGACTCTCTCTCCAACCGGGTTTTGCTTCATCCGGACTGTCATCGGCAGGTGCACGCCGGTAAAATTGCAGTAACTAAGCCGGTCTGGCCGTAGGCCAGATTTTGCTCTTGTAGGCTTGAGCCGTATGCGGGGAAACTCGCACGTACGGTTCTTAGGGGGCCCTTCTTCCGCAAGGAAGGGGGGCTACCCTACCTTTCGCCCCACGTCGCCACCTCGCGCGACTCATCGACGTCAGTCCAGCCCATGGCTCACTTCTCGTGTTTTCCCGGCGCTTCGGCCCTCTCCGATTTCCGTCAAACCCGTCTGCTCGACACGCTCAGGCAAATCGACGCCAACATCGTCGCGGTACGCGGCCAGTTCCTGCACTTCGTCAATGCGGCCGAGCCGCTGTCGGCCGACGACAGCGCCCGCATCGACGCGCTGATGCACTACGGCGCGCCGTTCGAGCCGGCGGCCGAGAAGGGCACGACCGAGACCTTCGTCGTGCTGCCGCGCTTCGGCACCGTTTCGCCGTGGGCGAGCAAGGCGACCGACATCGCGCAGCACTGCGGCCTCACGCAGGTGCGCCGCATCGAGCGCGGCGTCGAATTCACGGTCACGCTGAAGTCGGGCCTGCTCGGCGGCAAGAAGGCGCTGTCCGACGACGCGCGCGCCGCGGTGGCAGCCGCGCTGCATGACCGGATGACCGAAAGCGTGGTTGCCGCGCGCGACGACGCGAAGCATCTGTTCGACGAGCTGCCGGCCAAGCCGCTCGCGACCGTCGACGTGCTGGGCGTCGGCCGCGCCGCGCTCGAGCGCGCGAACGTCGAGCTGGGCCTCGCGCTCGCCGACGACGAGATCGACTACCTGGTCGATGCGTTCCGCAAGCTCGAACGCAACCCGACCGACGTCGAGCTGATGATGTTCGCGCAGGCGAACAGCGAGCACTGCCGCCACAAGATCTTCAACGCGAACTGGACGATCGACGGCGAAGCGCAGGACATGTCGCTGTTCGCGATGATCCGCAACACCGAGAAGCTGAGTCCGCAAGGCACGATCGTCGCGTATTCGGACAACTCGTCGATCATGGTCGGCGCCGAAGCCGAGCGCTGGTTCCCGCGCAACGCAGGCGCGGCCGGCGAGCCGGGCGAGCGCTACGGGCGCCACACCGAGCTCACGCACACGCTGATGAAGGTCGAGACGCACAACCACCCGACGGCGATCTCGCCGTTCCCGGGCGCGGCGACCGGCGCGGGCGGCGAGATCCGCGACGAAGGCGCGACGGGCCGCGGTGCGCGTCCGAAGGCCGGCCTCACGGGCTTCACGGTGTCGAACCTCGACCTGCCGGACGCACGCCAGTCGTGGGAGAACGCACGCGACGCGGCGCAGCCGGTCGCCGAGCGCAACCCGAACGAGCAGCACGGCCCGTATGGCCGTCCGGACCGCATCGCGTCGCCGCTGCAGATCATGATCGACGGCCCGCTCGGCGGCGCCGCGTTCAACAACGAATTCGGCCGCCCGAACCTCGGCGGCTATTTCCGCGTGTACGAGCAGAACGTCGGCGGGAAGGTGCACGGCTATCACAAGCCGATCATGATCGCGGGCGGCCTCGGCAACATCGCGGATCAGCACACGCACAAGCACGACGTGCCGGCCGGCTCGCTGCTGATCCAGATCGGCGGCCCCGGCATGCGGATCGGCATGGGCGGCGGCGCGGCGAGCTCGATGGCGACCGGCGCGAACACGGCCGAACTCGACTTCGACTCGGTGCAGCGCGGCAATCCGGAAATCGAGCGGCGCGCGCAGGAAGTGATCAACGGCTGCTGGCAGCTCGGCGCGGAAAACCCGATCCTGAGCATCCACGACGTCGGCGCGGGCGGCCTGTCGAACGCGTTCCCCGAGATCGTCGACGGCGCGGGCAAGGGCGCACGCTTCGAACTGCGCAAGGTCGCGCTCGAGGAATCGGGCCTGTCGCCGCGCGAAATCTGGTCGAACGAGGCGCAGGAGCGCTACGTGCTGGCGATCGCGCCGGCCGACCTGCCGCGCTTCGAGGCGATCTGCGCACGCGAGCGCTGCCCGTTCGCGGTGGTCGGTATCGCGACCGACGAACGCCAGCTGAAGCTCGTCGACGACGAAGCGACGGGCGTCGAGGAATACCCGGTCGACATGCCGATGGAAGTGCTGCTCGGCAAGCCGCCGCGCATGCACCGCGACGTCACGCGTGTCGCGACCGAGCGCGCGCCGGTCGACGTGACGGGCGTCGCGCTGTCGGAAATCGCGGTCGACGTGCTGAAGCACCCGACGGTCGGCAGCAAGTCGTTCCTGATCACGATCGGCGACCGTTCGGTCGGCGGCACGTCGGTGCGCGACCAGATGGTCGGCCCGTGGCAGGTGCCGGTGGCCGACTGCGCGGTGACCGCGCTCGACTACGCGGGCTTCAAGGGCGAGGCGATGACGATGGCCGAGCGCACGCCGCTCGCGGTGATCGACGCGCCGGCCTCGGGCCGCATGGCGGTCGGCGAGGCGATCACGAACATCGCGAGCGCGCCGATCGCGTCGCTCGACAAGCTGAAGCTGTCGGCGAACTGGATGGCCGCGTGCGGCACGGCCGGCGAGGACGCCGCGCTGTTCGACACGGTCAAGGCGATCGGCATGGAGCTGTGCCCGGCGCTCGGGATCGGCATCCCGGTCGGCAAGGACTCGTTGTCGATGAAGACCAAGTGGGACGAGCAGGGCGTCGCGAAGGAAGTCGTGTCGCCGGTGTCGCTGATCATCTCCGCGTTCGCGCCGGTCGAAGACGTGCGCCGTCACCTGACACCGCAACTGCGCCGCATCGCCGACGCAGGCGACAGCGTGCTGATCGCGATCGATCTCGGCCGCGGCAAGAACCGCATGGGCGGCAGCATCTTCGCGCAGGTCACGCAGCAGGTCGGTGACACGACGCCGGACGTGGACGATCCGGAAGACCTGAAGCGCTTCTTCAACGCGATCCAGTCGCTCAACGCGCAAGGCAAGCTGCTCGCGTACCACGACCGCTCGGACGGCGGCCTGTGGGCGACGGTGTGCGAAATGGCGTTCGCGGGTCACGCGGGCGTGTCGCTGAACGTCGACATGCTGACCCTCGACCCGAATCACGAATCCGACTACGGCGACGCGAAGGACTGGGCGAAGCAGACGAGCGGCCGTCGCGAGGATCGCACGCTGCGCGCGCTGTTCTCGGAAGAACTCGGTGCCGTCGTGCAGGTGCGCGCGGCCGATCGCGACGCGGTGCTCGGCGCGCTGCGCGAGTTCGGCCTGTCGGCGTGCTCGCACGTGATCGGCACGGTCAACGATCGCGACGTGATCGAGGTGTACCGCGACGCGAAGAAGGTGTTCGACGCGCCGCGCGCGGAACTCCATCGCGCATGGGGTGAAGTGAGCTGGCGCATCGCGCGCCTGCGCGACAACCCCGCCTGCGCGGACGCCGAATACGACGCGCTGCTCGATGCGGCGGACCCGGGCATCTCGCCGGTGCTCACGTTCGATCCGGCCGACGACATCGCAGCACCCTTCATCGCGACGGGCGCGCGCCCGCGCGTCGCGATCCTGCGCGAGCAGGGCGTGAACTCGCACCTCGAAACGGCATACGCATTCGACCGTGCGGGCTTCGACGCGCACGACGTGCACATGAGCGACCTGCTGGCCGGCCGCGCGACGCTCGCCGATTTCGCGGGCGCGGTGGCATGCGGCGGCTTCTCGTACGGCGACGTGCTGGGCGCGGGCGAAGGCTGGGCGAAGACGATCCGCTTCAACGCGAATCTCGCCGACATGTTCTCGGCTTTCTTCGCGCGCCCCGACACGTTCGCGCTCGGCATCTGCAACGGCTGCCAGATGCTGTCGAGCCTCGCATCGATGATCCCGGGCGCCGAAGCGTGGCCGAAGTTCACGCGCAACAAGTCCGAGCAGTTCGAGGCGCGCTTCTCGTTCGTCGAAGTGGAGAAGTCGCCGTCGATCTTCTTCGCGGGGATGGAAGGCTCGCGGATTCCGGTGGCGGTCGCGCACGGCGAAGGCTATGCGGACTTCTCGCAGCAAGGCGACATCGATCGCGTCGCGGTCGCGATGCGCTACGTCGACCACCGCGGCGAAGCGACCGAGCGTTATCCGTTCAACCCGAACGGGTCGCCGGCCGGCATCACGTCGGTCACGACGGCCGACGGCCGCTTCTCGGTGCTGATGCCGCACATGGAGCGCGTGCACCGCACGGTCACGATGAGCTGGCATCCGGAAGGCTGGGGCGAGGCGAGCCCGTGGATGCGCGTGTTCCGCAACGCACGCCGCTGGATCGGCTGATGTTCGATCCGCACGCGCCGGTCGAGATCGTCACGCTGCGCGATGAGCGCGCGAGCGACGTCGAGGAGATCGGTCGCGTGATCGTGGCCGCGTTCGCGGACGCGCCGCAGCACGGCGCGTTCGAGCGGCGGATCGTCGACGCGTTGCGCGCGGATGGCGCGCTCGGCGTGTCGCTCGTCGCGGAGCGCGACGAGCGTGTGATCGGTCATGTCGCGTTCTCGCCGATCTCGATCGGCGGCGAGCCGGCAGGCAGCCAGCAGTGGTACGGGCTCGCGCCGCTCGCGGTACTGCCCGAATGCCGGCGCCAGAGCATCGGCGCGGGGCTCGTGCGTGCGGGGCTCGACGCGTTGCGCCGGCTCGGCGCGCGCGGCTGCGTCGTGCTCGGTGATCCCGGGTACTACGCGCGTTTCGGTTTCGTGCCGTCCGGCGATCTCGTGTTCGTGGATGCGCCGCCCGAGCATTTCCTCGCATTGGCGTTCGACGACACCGCGCCGCGGCCATCGGGCGACGTCCGCTATCACGACGTGTTCCATCCGGTGTAACGGTTCGGTGCGCTGGCCGTGTGCGATCTCGCCGGACTCGACCGAATGAACTGAAAAGCCGCTTCGACGCGGCTTTTTCTTTGCGTAGCGCCGTTTTCGTCATCCATTCTTCCTGTCCCGCCCGCCGACCGGCGCAATCGCGCCGGCCAATCGCGTTTCAGTGATCCGGCACACGCAGCGGATCGTCCGCCCTTGCTACGGTGTCCGCGTCAACGGGAGTCATCGAAATGAATTCGGACAGCAACAGCGGCCGCGCAGGCGAGGCGCGCGCGCAACTGCACTCGATCCAGATCCTGCGGGCCGTTGCGGCGCTGCTGGTGGCGTTCTGGCATTTCGCCGCCGCGATGCCGCTCTATCACCCTGCGCCCGCATGGATCAACACGCGCAATTTCGCGGCGATCGGCAATGCGGGCGTCGACCTGTTCTTCGTGATCAGCGGCTTCATCATCTTGCATACGCATCGCCGCGATGCGGCCGGATGGGCCGCGGCCGGCCGGTTCCTGAAGCGGCGGGTGCTGCGGATCTATCCGCTGTACTGGATGTGGACCACCGTGCTCGTGGCGATGTGGAGCGCGCATCTCGTGCTGAAGAGTCATCACGCGACGCTCCATTACCTGATCTGCTCGTACCTGTTGTGGCCGGCGGCGAATCAGGACGGTATCTGGCGGCCGTTTCTGGAGCAGGGCTGGACGCTCGGCTACGAGATCTACTTTTATCTCGCATTCGCCATGGCGATCGCGCTCGGCTTGCGCCGCCTGCTGCTGCCGTTTCTCGCGGCCACCTTCCTGACGGTCGGCGTGGCCTGCCACCTGCTCGGTGCGCCGACGTCGGTCACGATGCTGACCGGCGCGCAACTGATCGGCGAATTCCTGCTCGGTATCGTCGCGGCGATGGCGTATGCGGTCGTGCGCGATCGCTGGACGCCCGCCGCGATGCTGGCCGCCGGCCGGATGCTGGTCGTCGCGGGTGTGCTCGGGCTGCTCGGCGCGGCGCTGGCCGGCGCGGACGGTGTCGGCAATCCGCCGATGGAGCTGTTCGTGGGTCATGCGCCGCGTGCGCTCGTCTACGGCGGTCCGGCGTTCCTGCTGGTGCTGGGCGCGGTGCTGATCGACCACGTGCGACCGGTCGCGGACAGCGCGCTGGTGTTGCTGGGCAACGCGTCGTATTCGATCTACCTGACGCACAACTTCGTCGTGGCGGCCGTCGCGACGGCGCTCAAGTACGGCGTGGGGCAGCAGGTCGGTGCGGACTGGATCGTCGCGGGCGGCCTCGCGCTCGTCGTCGTGGTTGGGGCAGGTGCGTATCGGCTGATCGAGCAGCCGGTACTCGGCGTGCTCGCGAGGACGTTCGCAACCGACCGGGCGCGTGCGCAATCGGCGGCGCCGGCGAAGGCGTAGCGCGATGTGCATGCGCTGGCGTTGACGTCGGGATCGGCGCGAGTGCGAGTGCCGGCACGGGCCGGCGATCGCGATACGAGTGACGATGGCGACGCGTTGGTTGCGCTTCGGCGCGCACTGCAAGCGCGCATGAAAAAGGCCGCTCCAGGGAGCGGCCTTCGCGTGGGCGATCGTCGCCGACGTTACTGGATTTTCGCCTGCTGGCGCAGGCCTTCCTCGAACGCCTGCAGCTTCTGCTGCACGAGCTGCTGCGCGATCTGCGCCTTCACCTGGTCGAACGGCGGCGGGGCGATGTCGCGGACGTCGTCGACACGGATGATGTGCCAGCCGAACTGCGTCTTCACCGGCGCGTCGGTCATCTGGCCTTTCTGCAGCTTCTGCGCCGCGGCCGCGAACTCCGGCACGTACGCCTTCGGGTCGGACCAGTCGAGGTCGCCGCCGTTCTTGCCCGAGCCCGGATCCTTCGAGTATTGCTTCGCCAGGTCCTCGAACTTCGCGCCGCCCTTGATCTTCGCGATCAGGTCCTTCGCCTGCTGCTCGCTGTCGACGAGGATGTGGTGCAGGTGATACTCGCGATTGCCGCCGGCACCCTTCACGAGGTCGTCATAACGCGCCTTCACTTCCGCGTCGGTCGGCTGGTTCTTCTTCAGGAAGCTCTCGATCATCGAGCGCAGCACGACCGTCTGCTGCGCGACGGCGACCTGCGCCTTCACGTCCGGGCGGTTCGGGATGCCTTCGCGGATCGCTTCCTGCATCAGGATTTCGCGGTTCACGAGTTCCTGGCGCACGGCCTGCTGCAGTTGCGGGCTGTCGGTCTGGCCTTGCTGGACGAGTTGCGCGACCATCGCATCGGCGCGCGACTTCGGAATCGGCGTGCCGTTGACGACGGCGATGTTCTGGGCGAATGCCGGTGCCGCTGCAAAAGCAGCCGCCGCGACCCACAGGCGGGGGGATTTCAGGATCATCGGGAATTCCTGTTGAGACTAGATTGAAGATTCGTTGAATTCTTCGGGCGTGTAAGCCACGATCGCGAGCGCGTGAATGCCGCGCTGCATCGCATCAGCGAGCGCATCATACACCAGCCGGTGCCGCGCGACGCGCGGCTTGCCCGCGAACGCGGCCGACACGATCGTGACCGTGAAGTGGCCGCCGGCAGCGGCGCCGGCGTGACCCGCGTGCTGCGCGCTGTCGTCGCGCACCGCGAGCGACAGCGGCGCGAGCGCGGCGGTCAGGCGCGCTTCGATCAGCGCGATGCGTTCGTCGGGCGAGGCGTCGAGGAAAGCGTCGGTCATGTCATTCGTCCTTCAGGTACTTCGTGAGCCACAGGCTCTGCAGGATGATGAACACGACCATCGCGCCCGTCGTGCCGAACAGCTTGAAGTTCACCCACTGCGATTCGGTGTAGTTGTGCACCACGTACAGGTTCGCGACGCCGAGCACCGCAAAGAACAGCGCCCATGCGACGTTCAGCTTGTCCCACACGGGGTGCGGCAGCGTCAGCTGCTTGCCCATCATCTTCTCGATCAGGTTGTTGCCGAACGCATAGCGCGCGGCGAGCAGCCCGATCGCAAACAGCCAGTACAGCACAGTCGGTTTCCATTGAATGAATTTCTCGTCATGCAGGACGAGGGTAGCGCCGCCGAACACGACGATCACGCCGAGACTGACCCACAGCATCGTGTCGACCTTCCGGTGCCGGAAGGCGACCCACGCGACCTGGGCCAGCGTCGCGACGATCGCGACGGCGGTGGCGGTGAAGATGCCCCAGACCTTGAAGGCGGCGAAAAACAGGATGATCGGAAACAGATCGAACAGGAATTTCATGGCGCTCGCAGCTGCGTGAAAGGCCGCATCGCGCGGCCTTTCACCGTTGTGGGGACCCGCCGGGCGCCACCGTCCGGGATCGGGGCAGCCGGGCAGGCTGTCCGACCGATCCGTCCGGTGCCGCTCATTCGTTTTCGGGTCGGGACTCGAAGTTTAACGCAGCCGAATTGATGCAGTAGCGCAAACCGGTCTTGTCGCGCGGGCCGTCCTCGAACACATGGCCGAGATGCGCGCCGCAATGGTTGCAGCGGACCTCGACGCGCACCATTCCGTGCGAGCGGTCGATCTTCTCGTCGATCACCTCGCCGTTGAGCGGCTTGAAGTAGCTGGGCCAGCCGCAGCCCGAATGGAACTTGGCGCCGGATTCGAACAGCGGCGTGCTGCAGACGACGCACTTGTAGATGCCGGCGTCCTCGGTGTCGGTGTATTCGCCGGTGAAGGCGCGCTCGGTCGCCGCATGCTGCGTGACCTCGTACTGCATCGGCGTGAGCCGGCGGCGCAGTTCGGCGTCGTCCTTCTGGTACGGGAAGGTCTTGTCGTCGGAATCGTGTGACATGTGGGAGTTCTCCTGATCGGTCGGTCGGGTCGGTCGGGTCACGACGAGCAGCTCACTTCGAGCGACCCGGCCCAGTCGGGCGGCAATGCCGCATAAGCTTCATGTTCCGGTTGTTCGTCGAACGGGCGGCGCAGCACCTGCGCGAGTCGTTCGACTTCGGAAAAATCCTTTTCCTTCGCGCGCCGGATCGCGACTTCGGCCAGATGGTTGCGCAGCACGTATTTCGGGTTCACGCGATTCATCGCGGCCGCGCGGGCCGCGTCGTCGCGCGTTTCCTCGGACAGCCGCGCGCGGTAGAGGTTCGCCCATGCGTCGAACGCGTCGCGATCGATGAACAGGTCGCGCACCGGCGCGTCGCGGCTCGCGTCGTGCTTCGAGATCTGCGCGAGCCGGCGGAACGTCAGCGTGAAGTCCGCATGGCTCGCGTGCATCGTTTCGAGCAGCTTGTTCGCGAGCTCGGCGTCGTTCTCGCGTTCGAGCTCGAGGCCGAGCTTCGCGCGCATCGCGCGCTCGAGAGCCGGGCCGAAGCGTTCCGGAAACTTCGCGAGCACGGCCTGCGCGTCGTCGACCGCGCGCTCGGCGCGCGCATCGTCGTCGGCGATGCCGTGCTGCAGCCCGATCAGCGGCAGCAGCGCCTGCGCGAGGCAGTAGCAGTTCCAGTGCGCGATGCGCGGCTGCATCCGGTACGCGTAGCGGCCGCTCGTGTCGGAGTGGTTGCAGATGTGGTTCGCGTCGAACGCGTCGACGAAGCCGAACGGGCCGTAGTCGATCGTCACGCCGAGGATCGACATGTTGTCGGTGTTCATCACGCCGTGGCAGAAGCCGACGGCCTGCCACTGCGCGACGAGGTCGGCCGTGCGCAGCGTCGCGGCTTCGAGCAGCGCGAGGTACGGATCGTCGGCGTCGCGGCATGCGGGATAGAAGCGCTCGATCACGTGATCGGCGAGCTGGCGCAGCAGGTCCGGGCGATCGTTCGAGAAGAAGTGCTCGAAGTGGCCGAAGCGCACGAAGCTCTCCGACACGCGCGTGACGACGGCCGACGTCTCGATCTCCTCGCGCACCACCGGCTGGTCGGAGCCGATCACCGTGAGCGCGCGGGTGGTCGGAATGCCGAGGTGATGCATCGCTTCCGAGCACAGGAATTCGCGGATCGACGAACGCAGCACCGCGCGGCCGTCGCCCATCCGCGAATACGGCGTGCGGCCGCCGCCCTTGATCTGCAGTTCGTAGCGCTGGCCGTCGCTGCCGGCGAGTTCGCCGATCGTCAGCGCGCGGCCGTCGCCGAGCTGGCCGGCCCATACGCCGAACTGGTGGCCGGAATACACCGACGCGTACGGCATCGCGCTCGCGGGCCAGTCGCGCGTCGGGTTGCCGGCGAACAGCTCGGCGAATCCGGGTTGGGCGGCGAGCGACGCCGGCAAGCCGAGCAGGCGCGCGACTTCGTCGGAAAAGCCGACGACGTACGGCGCGGGCAGGGGTGCTGCCGGCAGCCGCGTATGAAACGCGTCGCCGAGTGCGACGAACGCGCCGACGGCCGGCGCGCCGAGCGTGGCGGCGAGGTCGGGGAGAGTGTCAGCCGTAGCGGCTGCGCTTCGGGAAAACGACATGTTGAGCGCCTCTGGGTAAGCCGATATTGTAAGGCGGCGCCGCGCCGCCCGCATGGCGGCCCGCGCGCCTTGCGCCAGGCCGGTCCGGGCCGTGGACGGGTTGCAGGCTGGCGCATCGCTTCGAGGCTGGTCACCGATTCGCGTCCTTCCGGGAGAACAAGACGATGGGTAAGCCGTTGCTGGGCCAGATGATGGACATGCCGTTGCTGGTGTCGTCGCTGATCGCGCATGCCGCGCGTTATGCGGGCGATACGGAGATCGTGTCGAGGCGCGTGGAAGGCGACCTGCATCGCTACACGTACCGCGACTGCGAGCAGCGCGCGAAGCGCCTCGCGCAGGCGCTCGCACGGCTCGGCGTCGAAGCGGGCGAGCGCGTCGGCACGCTGGCCTGGAACGGCTACCGGCATCTGGAGGCGTACTACGGAATCGGCGGGATGGGCGCCGTGTGCCACACGATCAACCCGCGGCTCTTTCCCGAGCAGATCGCCTACATCGTCAATCACGCGGAAGACCGCTACGTCTTCTTCGACATCAATTTCGCGCCGCTCGTCGACGCGATCGCGCCGCAGTGCCCGAACGTGAAGGGCTGGATCGCGATGACGGATGCCGCGCACCTGCCGTCCGGCGCGACGCCGTACCTGTGCTACGAAACGCTCGTCGACGCCGAGGACGGCCGCTACGACTGGCCGCGCCTCGACGAACTGCAGGCGTCCGGCCTGTGCTACACGTCGGGCACGACCGGCAATCCGAAGGGCGTGCTGTATTCACATCGCTCGACGGTGCTGCACGCCTACGGCGCCGCGCTGCCCGACGCGATGAACCTGTCGGCGCTGGACGCGGTGCTGCCCGTCGTGCCGATGTTCCATGTGAACGCGTGGGGGCTGCCGTACGCGGTGCCGCTCACCGGCGGCAAGCTGGTGCTGCCCGGCAAGGACCTCGACGGCAAGTCGCTGTACGAACTGATGGAGGCCGAACGCGTGACGTTCTCCGCGGGCGTGCCGACCGTGTGGCTCGGGCTGCTGAACTACATGCGCGAGGCCGGCGTGCGCTTCTCGACGCTGAACCGCACGGTGATCGGCGGTTCGGCGTGCCCGCCCGCGATGCTGCGCACGTTCGAGGACGAATACGGCGTGCGCGTGATCCACGCGTGGGGAATGACCGAGCTGTCGCCGCTCGGCACGCTCGCGAAGCTCAACTGGGCGCAGTCGCAGCGGCCGCTCGACGTGCAGCGCCGGTTGCTGGAGAAGCAGGGGCGCGTGATCTGCGGTGTCGACATGCGGATCGTCGGCGACGACGGCCGCGAACTGCCGTGGGACGGCGTCGCGTTCGGCGAGCTGCAGGTGCGCGGGCCCTGGGTGATCGATCACTACTTCAAGGGCGATACGTCGCCGCTATCGGACGGCTGGTTCCCGACCGGCGACGTCGCGACGATCGACCCAGACGGCTTCCTGCAGATCACCGACCGCAGCAAGGACGTGATCAAGTCCGGCGGCGAGTGGATCAGCTCGATCGACATCGAGAACGTCGCGATCGCGCACCCGGGCGTCGCCGAAGCCGCGTGCATCGCGTGCGCGCACCCGAAATGGACCGAGCGTCCGCTGCTCGTCGTGGTGCCGCGGGAGGGGGCGAACCTGACCCGCGACGCGCTGCTCGCGTTCTACGAAGGCAAGGTCGCGAAGTGGTGGGTGCCCGACGACGTCGTGTTCGTCGAATCGCTGCCGCACACCGCGACCGGCAAGCTGCAGAAGCTGAAGCTGCGCGAGACGTTCCGCGACTACGTGCTGCCGACGGCGCGCTGCGCACCGTAAGCCGCGGCCGCCGACGGCCCGCCGCGCGGTCGCCCGATCCGGCCCCCGGATCGGGAACAAATTCAAATTGAACGACCGTGCTTTTGCGTTGTATGCTGCCTCCGTTCGATCCGGACATGCGGCCGTTCGACCGCGCACAATGAAGCGCAGCCACCCCGGCGCGCGATGCATGGAGGCAGGCAGATGGCAGTGGATTACTCGACTCGCGGCGGCGTGGCCGTCATCACGCTCAACAATCCGCCCGTCAACGGGCTCGGCCTGTCGACGCGCCAGGGCGTCATGGACGCGCTCGATCGTGCCGCGCAGGATCCGTCGGTCACGGCGATCGTGCTGACCGGCGCGGGCCGCGCATTCTCGGGCGGCGCCGACATCACCGAATTCAATACCCCGAAGGCCCTGCAGGAGCCGACGCTGCACACCGTGATCCGCGCGGTGGAGGCGAGCGCGAAGCCGGTCGTCGCGGCGCTGCACAGCGTCGTGATGGGCGGCGGCCTGGAGCTCGCGCTCGGCGCGCACTATCGCGTCGCGGCGCCCGGTGCGCAGGTCGCGCTGCCCGAAGTGAAGCTCGGCCTGTTGCCGGGCGCGGGCGGCACGCAGCGCCTGCCGCGTGCGGTGGGCCTCGAAACCGCGCTGAACATGATCGTGTCGGGCGCGCCGGTGCCGTCGGAGCAGCTCGCGAACAGCGGGCTGTTCGACGCGATGGCCGACGGCGACCTGCTCGATGCGGCCGTCGCGTTCGCGCGCAAGGTCGGCGCGCAGCAGGGGCCGCATCCGCGCGTGCGCGATCGCAAGATCGTCCACGAGAATGCCGCGGGCTTCATCCAGTTCGCGCGCAATTCCGCGCGGGCCGCCGCGCCGAATTTCCCCGCGCCGCACAAGTGCATCGACGCGATCGAGGCCGGCGTGCTGAACGGCTTCGACAAGGGCAGCGTCGCCGAACGCGAGGGTTTCGTCGCGCTGATGATGACGCCGGAAAGCCGCGCGCTGCGGCACGCGTTCTTCGGCGAGCGCGCGGCGAGCAAGATTCCCGACGTGCCGGCCGATACGCCGGTGCGCGAGATCCGCCGCGTCGGCGTGATCGGCGCGGGCACGATGGGCGGCGGGATCGCGATGAACTTCGTCAACGCGGGCCTGCCCGTCACGCTGCTCGAGACGAAGCAGGACGCGCTCGACCGCGGCCTCGCCACGATCCGCAAGAACTACGACGCACAGGTGAAGAAGGGCAAGCTCACGCAGCAGAAGCTCGACGCGCGCATGGCGCTGATCACGCCGACGCTGTCCTACGACGACCTGAAGGACGCGGACCTGATCGTCGAGGCCGTGTTCGAGGAGCTCGGCGTGAAGGAGCAGGTGTTCGGCCGGCTCGACACGGTGGCGAAGCCCGGTGCGATCCTCGCGTCGAACACGTCGACGCTCGATGTCGACAAGATCGCCGCGTTCACGAAGCGTCCGCAGGACGTGGTCGGCATGCACTTCTTCAGCCCGGCCAACGTGATGAAGCTGCTCGAGGTCGTGCGCGGCGCGCAGACCGCGAAGGACGTGCTCGCGACCGTGATGGCGGTCGCGAAGAAGATCCGCAAGACGGCGGTGGTGTCGGGCGTGTGCGACGGCTTCATCGGCAACCGGATGATCGAGCAGTACATCCGCCAGGCGCTCTTCATGCTCGAGGAAGGCGCGCTGCCCGCGCAGGTCGATCGCGCGATCGAGAAGTTCGGTTTCGCGATGGGCCCGTTCCGGATGAGCGACCTCGCCGGCAACGACATCGGCTGGGCGATCCGCAAGCGCCGCTACGTCGAGAAACCCGATCTGCACTACTCGAAGATCGCCGACCGCCTGTGCGAGCAGGGCCGTTTCGGCCAGAAGACGGGCGGCGGCTGGTACGACTACGTGCCGGGCGAGCGCAAGGCGAAGCCGTCGGCGCTCGTCGACGAGATGGTTGTCGCGTATTCGAAGGAGCGCGGCGTCGAGCGGCGCAAGATCGGCGACGACGAGATCGTCGAGCGGCTCGTGTTCGCGCTCGTCAACGAAGGCGCGAAGATCCTCGAGGAGAAGATCGCGTCGAAGGCATCCGACATCGACATGGTCTACCTGACCGGTTACGGGTTCCCGCTGTGGCGGGGCGGCCCGATGCTGTATGCGGACATGGTCGGCCTCTACAACGTCGAGCGCGCGATTCGCCGCTATGCGGCCGCACCGAACGGCGACGCGTGGCAGCTCGCGCCGTCGATCGTCGAGCTCGCCAGGGCCGGGCGCGGGTTCAACGGCTGACGGCCCGCGTGACCGCGCGGCCAGGCTTGCAAGGAGAAATGCAATGAAACGCACTGACGACGTGTTGCTCGTGATCGACGTGCAGTACGACTTCATGCCGGGCGGCGCACTCGCGGTGCCGGATGGCGACGCGGTCGTGCCGGTGATCAACGCGCTCGCGCAACGTTTCGACCAGGTCGTGCTGACGCAGGACTGGCACCCGCGCGAACACGTGTCGTTCGCGGCGAACCACCCGGGACGCGAGCCGTTCTCGACGCTCGCGCTGCCGTACGGCGAGCAGGTGCTGTGGCCCGTGCACTGCGTGCAGGACACCGATGGCGCGGCGCTGCATCGCGACCTCGACATTCCGCACGCGCGGCTCGTGATCCGCAAGGGCGGCGACGCCCAGGTCGACAGCTATTCCGCGTTCGTCGAAGCCGATCGCACGACGCGCACGGGGCTCGCCGGCTATCTGCGCGAGCTCGGCGCGAAGCGCGTGTGGTGCTGCGGGCTCGCGACCGACTATTGCGTCGCGTGGTCCGCGCTCGATGCGCGCGCGGCCGGCTTCGAGGCGGCCGTGATCAACGACGCATGCCGTGCGATCGACCTGAACGGGTCGCTCGCGCACGCATGGCAACAGATGCAGGCGGCGGGCGTCGCACATGTGACGTCCGCGGGCGCGCGCCCGACGGCGTAGCGCATTCCTATCCGACGCAGAACATCAAGCAGGACCGAAGGAGACTCGCATGACCGAAGCCGTAATCGTATCGACCGCACGCACGCCGCTCGCGAAATCGTGGCGCGGCGCATTCAACATGACGCACGGCGCGACGCTCGGCGGCCATGTGGTCGCGGCCGCGCTCGAACGCGCGAAGCTGGACCCCGCGCGCATCGAGGACGTGATCATGGGCTGCGCGAACCCCGAAGGCGCGACCGGCGCGAACATCGCGCGGCAGATCGCGCTGCGCGCCGGGCTGCCGGTGAGCGTGCCGGGGATGACGGTGAACCGTTTCTGCTCGTCCGGGCTGCAGACCATCGCGCTCGCCGCACAGCGGATCATCGCGGGCGAGGGCGACGTGTATGTCGCGGGCGGCGTCGAATCGATCTCGTGCGTGCAGAACGAGATGAACCGGCACATGATCCAGGAGGGCTGGCTCGTCGAGCACAAGCCGGAGATCTACTGGAACATGCTCCAGACGGCCGAGAACGTCGCAAAGCGCTACGGGATCGCGAAGGAGCGGCAGGACGAGTACGGCGTGCGCTCGCAACTGCGCGCCGCGGCCGCGCAGGAAGCCGGGCGCTTCAACGATGAGATCGTGCCGATCACCGTGCGGGCCGGTATCGCCGACAAGGCGACGGGCCGGCTGTTCACGCAGGACGTGACGGTGTCGGCCGACGAGGGCATCCGGCCGGACACGACGCTCGAGGGCGTCGCGAAGATCCGTTCGGCCGTGCCGGGCGGCGTGATCACCGCGGGCAACGCGAGCCAGTTCTCGGACGGCGCGTCGGCGTGCGTGGTGATGAACGCGGATGTCGCGCAGCGCGAAGGGCTGCAGCCGCTCGGCGTGTTCCGCGGTTTCGCGGTCGCCGGTTGCGAGCCGGACGAGATGGGCATCGGCCCGGTGTTCGCCGTGCCGAAGCTGCTGAAGCAGGCGGGGCTGAAGGTCGACGACATCGGCCTGTGGGAGCTCAACGAAGCGTTCGCGGTGCAAGTGCTGTACTGCCGCGACACGCTCGGGATTCCTGACGACCGCCTGAACGTGAACGGCGGCGCGATCGCGGTCGGCCATCCGTACGGCGTATCGGGTGCGCGCCTGACCGGCCATGCGCTGATCGAAGGCAAGCGGCGCGGCGTGAAATACGTGGTCGTCACGATGTGCATCGGCGGCGGGCAGGGGGCTGCCGGCCTGTTCGAAATCGTCTGATATTTGTGCGCAGGAGGGGCGGCCGCGGCTTTCGGGGGACCGAAGCCGCGGCCGCGATGCGAATCGGCGAAATCCGTGGGCGATTCGTAAGAAACAGGAAGCAAACGCCATGCATTCGATGCTGCCGTTTCCCCTTACTTGTCAAACGATTTGCCGCACCTATACTTGCTCTGACATTTGCCTTTCGGCGGGATGGGCCAACGCGTGCGTCGTACCGGCGCACGTGACGCGTTTCCGGGAGCCGGCGAAGACGATGCATCGCGCGTTTCCGGCACCGTGGGCGTTCGAACCACGCAGCAGACCGAAACGGGGACCAAATTGAGCACGACCTATGCAGCCGGGGAACCGCCGCGTGTCGTCAGCGCGGCCGCGAGGCTCTACGCGAAATGCCTGCTGGTCGGTTTTGCATTGCTGCCGGCCTATCTGATTGCCTATCTGTGGTTCTTCAGCGACCCGCACGTCGTGTTCGAGAACCACGCATTCCATGAAATCGCGATCACGGCCGCGACCCTCGAAGGCGCGTTCGTCACCTACGTGACGTGGGTGTGCTACCGATCGTCCGGCGAGCCGCTGCTGCGCTGGCTGACGCTCGGCTTTCTCGGCTTCGCGATGATCTACGCGCTGCACGGTCTGTTCACCGGGATGGCGCACCACAACATCTGGCTGTTCCTGCTGTACGGGCCCGCCTCGCGCCTCGTAATGTCGATCCTGCTGCTCAAGGGCCTGCTGTCGTATTCGCAGCCGCCCGATCGGGTGGAGAAGCGTACGCGCGCGCGCACGTGGCTGCCCTGGGTCGGGTTGTTCGTGACCATCAACGTGGCGGTTGCGTACATCGCCTATTCGCCGGTCGCCGGCGCGCCGGGTACGCGGCTGTCGATGGAAGGCGGCGCGCTGGTGTTTTCGCTGCTGAACGTCGGCGTGCTGCTCGCGCGGCGCATCCGCTCGCCGCTGATGGTGATCTACGGCGTGTCGATCATGGCGTTCGCGCTGTCGTCGCTCGCGTTCATCCTCGGCAAGCCGTGGAATCACATGTGGTGGCTCGCGCATGCGATCTTCGCGGGCGGGTTCTTCCTGCTCAGCTACGGCGTCGTGCAGGCGCTGCAGACGACGCGTTCGTTCTCGGCGATCTACAGCCAGGAAGACCTGATGAGCCGGCTGTCGGAATCGATGGCGCGCACCGAGAGTGCGTTGCAGGAACTGCGCCGCACGAACCAGAAACTCGAATACATGGCCGCGACCGATCCGATGACGGGCGCGTCCAACCGTCGCCAGTTCATCGCGCAGGTCGAGCGCGAGATCGTGCGCGCGGAACGCGACGGCACGCCGTTTTGCCTGCTCGCGCTCGATCTCGACAACTTCAAGAACATCAACGACGCATACGGGCACCAGATCGGCGACGAGGTGCTGCGCGGCGTCGTGCGCCAGTGTCTCGAGGCGATACGTCCGGCCGGTGCGCTCGCGCGAGTCGGCGGCGAGGAGTTCATGGCGCTGTTGCCCGAGATGCCGCTCGAGGGCGCTCGCATGACGGCCGAGCGCGTGCGTTCGTCGATCGCGAGTTCGCCGTTCGGGCTGGATTTCAAGCGCGTGCAGGTGACGGTCAGCGTCGGCGTGGCGCAGTATGGGGTCGACGGCGGGACGGTCGATGCGTTGTTGCGCGCGGTCGATGAACGCTTGTATCAGGCGAAGCGGGACGGGCGCAATCGCGTGGTCGCGCACTGACGGACGAGCGCCGCGCATCGGGCGGCGTGGTGTGCGCGGATGCAGCGCAATGGCGGAGCGATGCGATGTCCGCGCGGTTTGCGTCCGGCCTGAATGAAGCCCCGTACGCGAAGATGCGTGCGGGGCATTCGTTTCATTGGTGCATCGTCTGGCGAGCCGCGATGGCCGCCGTCTGCTGTGGCTGCACATCCTTCATCCGCTCCATCGCCTGCCACCAGTACTTGCCGGTCCGCAGTTGCGGATCGCGAATCGCGAGATACGTCGTACTCCACAGCTGCGCCGCATTGGCCTCGGTCGCGTCTGCGCTGCGCGTGCCGAACGCGTCGGTCTGATACCGGCCGTTCACGTACGACCACGTCCACATCTCCGACGTGCGCATGTCGCGCCCGTTCGAGATCACTTGCCAGATCGTCTGCCGTGCCTGCGTCAGCAGCGCGCGCGTCGTGTCCGACAGATCCTGGCGCGCGAGTTGCCGATCGAGCCCGGCGACCCACATCGCCTGCTGCCACGACCAGATCACGGTGCCGTGATACGCGGAACTCGTGAACTTCGGCCACAGTGCCTGGCTCGCATACGCGGGGTTCGCGATCAGCATCCCGACATCGGTGACGAGCCCGGTCGGGAAGGGCCGCGTGACGTCGGCGACGATGCGCTGGAGTTCGTCGTCCGTCGGCGTGCCGAACAGCAGCGCGAAGCCGCCGTCGGAATTCATCACCGGAACCGGCGTGCCCTGCTGGTCGAGCGACAACGCGTAGAACGTGAGCGGCGCGCCCGGCGCGGTGCCGGCCGGTACGCCGGCCGACGGCGCATACGCCGACACGTCGGTCGTCGCCTGTGCGGCCGGCACGCTCACCTGGAACAGCGGCGGCGCCTGCCGTTCCCACGTGGCCGCTTCGGCCGCCGTGTTCGCAAGTGCCGCGCGTTGCCCGGCGTCCAGGTACGGATCGAGCAGGCCGCGCGTGAGGAACGCGTTCGCCGCGCGCAGCGCGGCCGGCACGAGCACCGCGTTCACGTCGTACGGATAGACGCCGCCGCCGAGCCCGTCGGTGCTGTCGCGCCAGTTGCCGACGATCTCGCCGGGCCGCAGGTGGATCAGGTTCGCAACCGACGGCTGCTGCGCGAACGGCTGCGCGGTCGCCGCGACGTGCAGCAGGTTGACGACGAGCCGGCTGCCATTGGTCTGACCGTCGCCGCCGCGTTGCGCGAGATAGGTGGCCGCGCGCGCCTGGCCGCGCGTGTCGTCGATCAGCCACGCCGCCGCGATCGGCGCGAGCAGGTAGTCGCTGTCGATCATCTTGTAGTCGTAGGTCGGCGTCGCATCGTTCGGCCGGCCGTGCTTCGCGTTGTCGACCAGTGCGAATTCGCCGATGCCTTCCTCGTGCGCGACCTTGCCGTCGTTCGACAGGCGGTTCAGTACCGACGTCAGGCCGGCCTCGATCGCCGCCGGTTCGAGCACCGGCATCAGCATGCGCACCGAAATCAGCGTGTCGCGGCCGAAATAGGTGTCGTACTGCCACGAGCCGGCCAGCAGCTTGTCGTGGAAGCTCAGGAATTCGAGCACGTTCTGGCTGACCGGGTCCGGATTCGCGGACGGGGCGAGCAGGTCGGCGCGCGTGATCGGCGACATCGGCGTCTCGCCCGACAGCGCGTCGACATGCAGCTTCAGCGTGCGCGTACCGGCCGCCGCGCGCAGCACCAGCTTGCCGTCCGCGGCCGTCGCGATGCTGCCGCCGTCACGCAGCGTGATGCGCAGTGCGTAGCCGGGGGCGCCGTCGAGCCGGTCGCGCTGCCATTGCGCGGCGCTGCCCTGGATCGTCGGGGCGGTGACGATCTCCGGCGGGATCGTTGCGCCGCCGTTGAAGTCGCGCAGGAAGCGCACGTTGCTGAGCACGCCCTGGCGGATCGTCAGCGTGTCGGTGTCGACCGACACGTCGGCGCCGATGCCGTACAGCGGGCGGCCGTGCGGGTCGGGTGCCGACAGTGCGGAAGGTTGCGTGTCGAGGCTCCAGTTCACCGGCTGCGCGGTGTCGTCGAACCACAGCCCGGTGCCGCTGTTGCCGGCCGGAAACACGACAAGCAGGCGCGGCTTCGTCGACGAGCGCACCAGCAGATGGGCGGCGACCTTGTCCTGCCGGTAGAACGCGTTGATCTGCCCGCCGGCGTCCATGCGGAACGACAGCGCGGCGCTGGAAGAGGGCGGCGTGTCGTTTGAATGGAGGTCGTCGTCGTTGCAGGCGGCGAGCAGGCCGGCGCAGATGAATCCCAGACACAGTGATTTCGTGAAGCGATGCACGTTCATGACGACCCTCCTGACGACTGCGATTTTTTTATCGAAATGCCCGGATGAGCGGGCGGCTCGATCCGCTTCGTTCTGCGTCGCAGGCATTCGGAAAATGCCCGGATTAATCGTGATGTGATGCTTGCGGGGCGAATTGAACCGTTTTTTAATCGGGGGGCGATAAAGGCTGAATATGGAAAACGATAGCCCACACCACCCGTTACGAAACGGGTGAAGTCGATGGAGAGCGCTTTCGGCGGGCGAAGGATGAGGCTCTGCCGGTGCTGGAAAAATCAGATGAAAGATGTTGTAGGGGATTCTAGATTTTCATGAAAGCCAAAGTCAATCAGGTTCGATCAATTTCGATGTGTTTTATTTGATTTTCGTAATTATTACCCGGTGAGCCGGTAAAAGATGCAATTTCGTCGAAATGAATAATGAATCTGGATAACGACCGGTCGATTGATCCGAAATGGCGCTTCAAATCGAAGATTAATCGGCAATGCTGGAACGCATGGCGACTGCAGTGTCGTCCGTCATGACCGTTGTGCGAAGGGATCGGTGGCGGGCGCGGCAATGGCCGATTCGAAAAATCGCGAAGCACAGGTCGTGAAAGTTGCTTTGATGGCCAGGCGTAGCCGCGCCTTTGACGGGTAACCACGAAGTTCGCGTTACCACGAGTTGTTGCACATTAGCGGTTGCGGTTTCGCGCGCTGGCCCGTCTTGGGGCCGAGCAAATCACCATACGATAGAGGGCACCTGACGACGGGTTTGCGCGCGGCTGGCCATGCGAGCGCCTTCGATCGTTGGTATTCGCGTGATCTCGTGCGGTATCACAGGAGCATCCACCGTTCATTTCGTTATGTGGGGCGACATGCGACTAGCTGATTTCATCCTCCGGAACATGGAGTCGATCCTGGTGCAGTGGGAAGCGTTTGCCGCCACGCTGTTACCGGCCGCAAGGGGCATGGACTCGTTCGCGCTACGCGACCATTCACGGCAGATCCTGGAGGCCGTGGCCAAGGACATCGCCACCCCACAAACGCGGGACGAGCAACACGAAAAATCGCTCGGGCGCGCGCCCGAGCCGATGAACGCCACGGAAACCGCCGCGCAGACGCATGCCGTGCTGCGCGCCCGAAGAGGTTTCAACATCAATCAGTTGGCGGCCGAGTATCGGGCGCTGCGTGCCAGTGTGTTGCGCCTGTGGATCGACGAGTGCCAGCCCGGGCTGCCTCACATGGACGACATGATTCGTTTCAATGAGGCGATCGATCAGGCGCTCGCGGAATCAGTCGCTTTCTTTACCGAGCAGGTCGAGCAGGCTCGCAACTTGTTGTTGGGCATGCTGGGTCACGACATGCGCACGCCGCTGCAGACCATTCAGATCACGGCGACTTATCTGGCGGCGCTCAATGCGGGAGAGGAAGTATCGGAGGCCGCGGCCCGGCTGATCAGAAGCGGGGGGCGCATGCAAGGCCTCCTTGACGATCTCTGCGATTTCAATCGAACCCAGCTCGGGCTGGGCATCAACGTTGTTCCGCGCAATGTCGATCTCGCACGTGTGCTCGCCAATGTGGTCGACGAACTGCGGGCGGCTCATCCGGATCGGGAAATCGAGGTCGACGTAAGCGGCGACCTCCGGGGGGACTGGGACGATCAGCGCATGCAGCAATTGCTGAGTAATTTGGTGAGCAACGCGATCAAGTATGGCGCGTCCAAAACGCCGGTACGGGTGACGGCGGTATCGGCTGACAAGGAAGTGCTCATCGAGGTTGGGAATAGAGGGCCGGCGATGGACCGACTCACGCTGGAGCGCATTTTCGACCCCCTTCAGCGCGGAGCCGACCAATCGGCAAGTGCGAGTGACGATGTCGGGTTGGGGCTCGGCTTGTACATCGCCAGCGAAATCGCCAAGGCACATCACGGCCGTATTGACGCGCGGTCCGATCCGACGGAAACAGTATTCGAGGTGCGCCTGCCAAGAGGCGCGTGAACCGTGGTTCGCGATGGCGGCCAGCCATGCGGGGCTTACAACCGGAAGGCGGAGGGCGATTCGCCGATCGCGAGTACGATCCCCTTTCCGGCAATCCCGTATCGATACCGCCAGCGCTTCTAGCAAGATGGGCGCATCTCAAGATGCCGTCCATTCGCGCCGGTGAGTTTGGTACGCTTGTTGCCTGCTTTCGCTAGCGGATCGTGACGTCCGCAAGTGGCACGGTGAAAAAGCGGGTATCGTGGTTGGCGTCTTGAACTTGTACCGGCTTGGATACCCGCTTTTTCACCGTGCCGGGCGCGATTTCGACGAACGCGAGCGAACGATGAACGGGCTGTGTAACGCCCGGCTGACAAGGGTTCTGGGCGAACCGCCGAACCAACACGAACAGGAGCAACGGAAGTGATTAGACATATCGTCATGTGGAAGCTGAAGGAATCGGCCGAAGGCGGCACGCGCGCGCAGAACGCGCTGAAGCTGAAGGAAAAGCTCGAAGGCTGCCGCGACCTCGTGCCGGGCATCCTGCAACTCGACGTCGGCATCGCGACGCCGGGCCTCGAAGCGACGTCCGACGTCGTGCTCGTGTCCGATTTCACGGACCAGGCCGCGCTCGATGCGTATCAGGTGCATCCGGTTCACCAGGAAGTGAAGAAGTTCATCGTGGCGGTGGCCGAATCGCGCCAGTGCGTCGACTACCTGTCCGACAGCGCACGATGAGCGACGCGACATCCCCGGCGGCCGGCCCGTCGATCGAAAGCCCGTTCGTCGACCTGCTCGGCGTGCGGCTCGTGTCCGCGAAGGACGGTGCGAGCGAGATCGTGCTGCCGCTCGACGAGCGGCACATGAACACGTGGAGCATCGCGCACGGCGGCGTGACGATGACGCTGTCGGACATCGCGCTCGCGATGGCCGCGCGCAGCCTGACCGACGACGGCGTCGGCGTCGTCACGGTCGAGATGAAGGTGAACTTCATGCAGCCCGGGCGCGGCGAGTTGCGCGCATACGGACGCGTGATGCATCGTTCGACGACGATGGCGTATTGCGAAGGCGAAGTGCGCGACAGCGACGGCAACTTCGTCGCGAAGGCGCTCGGCACGTTCAAGTACATGCGGCGGCTCGCGGTGGGCCGCGACATCAAGCGGCAACGCACCCGCACCGCGCCGGATGCGCAGCCCGGCCCGAGCGACGCGTAAGCGCCCTCGACGAACGGCCCTGCCTTTTCACCGGCAGGGCCGTTTTGCGTGGCGGCCCGCAACCGCGCGGCGTGGCATCATGTGACGCTTGTCCGCTCACGGCGCCGCCCGCGCCGTCCTCACCGATGCCGCTGAATCCGAAGATTGCCCAGGTGCTCGACATGGTCGAGCGCGCGAAACGTCCGTCCTATCACCACCAGACGGCGCAGCAGGCGCGCGCCGCGTACGAGAAGAGCGCGCCGATCCTCGACGTCGCGCCGGCGCCGATGCATTCGGTCGAGGCCTGCGTCGTGCCGACGCGCGACGGCCGCTCGATCGGCGCGCGGCTGTACCTTCCGGTCGAGCCGAGCCTCGCCGAACCGCTGCCGGCGCTCGTCTATTACCACGGCGGCGGCTTCACGGTCGGCAGCGTCGATACGCACGACGCGCTGTGCCGGATGTTCGCGCGCGACGCGCAATGCGCGGTGCTGTCGGTCGACTACCGGCTTGCGCCCGAACACCGGTTCCCGACCGCGGTGAACGACGCCGACGACGCATTGCGCTGGCTGCATCGCGAGGCCGCCGCATTCGGCATCGATGCGACGCGGCTCGCGGTCGGCGGCGACAGCGCGGGCGGCACGCTCGCGACGGTCTGCGCGGTGCTCGCGCGCGACGCGGGTATCGGGCTTGCGCTGCAACTGCTGATCTATCCGGGCGTGACGGGTCACCAGGACACCGAATCCCACGGACGGCTCGCGAACGGCTACCTGCTGACGCAGGACACGATCCAGTGGTTCTTCACGCAATACTTGCGCGATCGGTCCGACCGCGACGACTGGCGCTTCGCGCCGCTCGACGGCACGCGCGACGCGCCGTCGTTCGCCGGTGTCGCGCCGGCCTGGATCGCGACGGCCGAATACGATCCGCTGAGCGACGAGGGCGCCGCGTACGCGGACAAGCTGCGCGCGGCCGGCAATACGGTTACGCTGGTCTGCTATCCGGGGATGATCCACGAGTTCTTCAAGATGGGCGGCTACGTGCCGGAGGTGCGGGCCGCGCATGCCGACGCGGTGGCGGCGCTCAGGGCCGCATTCGACGACGTTTGACGGCGGCGGCGCCCGGCGCAGCGCGGAGGAAGCGATGACCGACGGCTGGGTGGAAACGGGCGACTGGGCCGTGCTGGGTGGCGATGCCGCACGGATTCGCGATGCGGTGTTCGTGCGCGAGCAGCGGATTCCGCCGGAATGGGAACTGGACGACGAGGATCCGCTGTCGTTGCACGCGGTTGCCTACCGGGTCGATGCGGCGACCGGCTCACGCCGCGCGGTCGCGACGGGACGGTTGCTGCGCACCGGCACGATCGGCCGCGTCGCGGTGCTGGCCGACGCGCGCGGGCAGGGCGCCGGATCGGCCGTGCTGCATGCGTTGCTGGACGCGGCGCGGCATCGCGGCGAGCCGGTCGTGCGGCTTTACGCGCAGGATGCCGCGGTGTCGTTCTACGTGCGGCACGGCTTCGCGGCGATCGGAGAACCGTTCGTCGAAATCGGCGTGCCGCACGTCGAGATGGCGCGCGCGCCGTAGCGCCGCCCCCGCCGCCCCCGCCGCTGGCTCAGCGCGGGGGCGTCGCGTCGATGTCGAACGTGAACGCGCGCTCGAAACTGCCCGGGCGAACGGTGCGGTGCGAGCCGTCGTCGTCGCAGCGTTCCTTGATGTCGACCGTCAAGCGCACGCCTTCCTTCATCGTCACGCGCAGCGCGGTCGTGCCGCGCGTGCCGTATTCGGGTGTCTCGATGAACGCGGCCGACAGCGCACGCTCGCGCTCGATCGGAATGCCGGTGTGCGGCAGCGCGTCGTCGTCCGCGACATGCGGATCGCGCATCAGCTCGATCAGCTCGTCGAGCGACGGGGCCGGGTTGTCGGTCAGCAGCGTGCCGAGTTCCGCGCGCTTGCGCACGACTTTGGGCCAGGGCGTATCGAGCCGGGCATTCGACAGCGCATGAACGCCGGCGCCGATCGCGACCGGCGCGGCGACGCGGGTTTCGCCTTCGGCCGCGCGGTTGCAGAACCACGCGAGCTCGCGCCGCTTCCAGTCGCCGACCAGCAGGTTGAAGCCGTTGTACACGGCCGCGTGCTCGGCCAGCTCGCCGAGATAGTCGAGCGGCGCGACGGACGGGCCGCGGAGGAAATCGGACACGAGTTTGCCGCGGGTCGGCGCGCCCGCGCGAATGTCGAACGGCGCGCGGTAATTGGTCAGCGCCGCGAAGCGGCCGTCGCGCGATACGCCGAGCCACGTGCCGCCCGCTTCGAGATCGCGGCCGGCCAGCACGCCCGGCACATCCTCCCACCACGAAAGCGGCGCACTCGTACGGCGAAAGAATTCATCGCGGTTGGCGGTCAGGGTAAAGACGGGACCGGCGGCGGCATCGGGCTGCCAGTCGAAGGCAATCAGACACATCGGGGGAATCTCTCGCAGGAAACATCGGGCGCCGGCTGCATCGTGCGAGCCGGCGTGCGACCGGGTTGTCAGTGCGTCACGCTTCCGTCGGCCACGCGTACGGCAGCGCGTCGAACGCGAGTGCCGGACCGTCGGCCGAACCGAGGTGCACGGTGCCGCTGTCGAGCGCGGCCAGCTTGATCTCGACCAGCGCGTCGACGCCGCCCGCGGGCGCGGCCGCCGCGTTGACGATCATCCCGCACGGCTGGCCCGGGTCGTCGCTGTGGAACAGCTCGACGCCGGCATGCACGGTGTCGGTCTCGCCGGCGACGTGCGCGAGCGCGGTACGGCGCTTGATCGTGCCGCGGTACTGGCTGCGCGCGACGATTTCCTGGCCCGGGTAGCACCCCTTCCTGAAGTTAACGGCGCCGATCACGTCGAAGTTGACCATTTGCGGCACGAACTGTTCGACGGCAGGCTGCGTGATGCGCGGCTCGCCCGCGCGCACGTCGAGCCAGTCCCATACGGCCGGCGACACGACCGGCAGCCTGCCGGCGAGCGCGGCGAGACGCGCGTCGACTTCCGCGCGCGGCCCGATCCACAGGTAGCGCTTGCGGCCGGCCGCGTCCGGGACGCGGATCAGCGCCCCGGCCGGGCCGTCGACCTTCACGTGCACGCCGTCCGGCAGCGCGTCGAAGATGCCCGACAGCGCTTCGCGCACGTCGCCCGCGAAGCCGACCACCGCGAGCGTGTCGCTCGCGTCCGTCAGTTTCGCCTTCGCGCGCAGCACGAACATCGACAGCCGTTTCTGCACGGCGGCCTGGACGTCCTTCGAGACGAGCAGGCGCACGCCGTGACCGGCGCGCCAGGCGAGGAACGACGCGAGCAGGCGGCCCTTCGCCGAGCAATAGCCGGACAGGCGCGCGCTCGCGGCATCGAGATGCTCGATGTCGTTGGTGAGCTGGCTGTGCAGGAACGTCGCGGCGTCGTCGCCCGCCACGTCGATCACGCCGAACTGCGCAAGCGGCATGCAGGCGCCCGGCGCGTCGAAATCGGCGGTGGACGGGCGGGGGAAAACGGGGAGCGAGACGGGTGCGGGCTGGGCAGCCGGTGAAGCGAATGGTGTGCTCATGGAATGAGGGAACAGTCAACCCTGACTTTGACGGAGGCGAGCAAGTATTATATGGGTCTTACCTGAGTCTCGTTTCCATGTCCCTACTGAAGAAATGCGCCGCGACGGTCGTGGCGCTGGCCGTCGTTGTGGCCGCTGCCGGCGCGGGCGGCGGGTATTACTGGGCGACCCGGCCGCTGCTGCTGGGCGCCGCAACGCTCGACGTCACGATCAAGCCGCGCAGCAGCGTGAAGAGCGTCGCGCTGCAGCTCAAGCACGGCGGCGTGCCGGTCGAGCCGTTCGGCTTCGTCGCGATGACGCGCCTGCTCGGGCTGTCGAGCCGGCTGAAGTCCGGCAACTACGAATTCAAGACCGGCATCACGCCGTACGACGTGCTGCAGAAGATCGCGCGCGGCGACGTGAACGAGTACGTCGCGACGGTGATCGAGGGCTGGACCTTCAAGCGGATGCGCGCGGAACTCGACGGCAATCCCGATCTCGCGCACGCGACGGCCGGCATGAGCGACGCCGAGCTGCTGCGCGCGATCGGCGCCCCCGACAACGCGATCCAGCGCGGCAGCGGCGAGGGGCTGTTCTTCCCCGACACCTACCTGTTCGACAAGGGCACGAGCGACCTGAACATCTACCGGCGTGCCTACCACCTGATGCAGACGCGCCTCGACGAAGCATGGGCCGCGCGCGCGCCGGGGCTGCCGTACAAGACGCCTTACGAAGCGCTGACGATCGCGTCGATCGTCGAAAAGGAAACGGGCCATGCGGCCGACCGCGCGTTCGTCGCGGCGGTGTTCGCGAACCGGCTGCGCATCGGGATGCCGCTGCAGACCGATCCATCGGTGATCTACGGGCTCGGCGACGCGTACGACGGCCGCCTGCGCAAGCGGGACCTGCAGGCCGACACTCCTTACAATACCTATACGCGCCGCGGCCTGCCGCCGACACCGATCGCGCTGCCGGGCGTCGCCTCGCTGCAGGCGGCGATCAATCCGGCGCCGACGAGCGCGCTCTATTTCGTCGCGAAGGGCGATGGCACGAGCGTGTTCTCGGACACGCTCGGCGATCACAACAAGGCCGTGGACAAGTACATACGAGGTCAATAATGCCGAGCGGTAAATTCATCACCTTCGAAGGCATCGACGGGGCGGGGAAGACCACCCACCTGCAATGGTTCTGCGAACGCCTCCAGGCGAGGCTGGCCGCGAGCGGCCGGCAGGTCGTCGTCACCCGCGAGCCGGGCGGCACTCAGCTCGGCGAGAAGCTGCGCGAGATCCTGCTGAACCAGCCGATGGATCTCGAGACGGAGGCGCTGCTGATGTTCGCCGCGCGTCGCGAGCATCTCGCGCTCGTGATCGAGCCGGCGCTCGCGCGCGGCGACTGGGTCGTGTCCGACCGCTTCACCGACGCGACCTTCGCCTACCAGGGCGGCGGCCGCGGGCTGCCGCGCGACAAGCTCGAGACGCTCGAGCGCTGGGTGCAGGGCGGTTTCCAGCCCGACCTGACGGTGCTGTTCGACGTCGCGCCGCAGGTGGCGAGCGAGCGCCGCGGCGCCGCGCGCATGCCCGACAAGTTCGAAAGCGAATCGGACGCGTTTTTCTCGCGTACCCGCGGCGAATACCTGCGGCGCGCGGAAGAGGCGCCGCACCGCTTCGCGATCGTCGACGCGACGCAGACGATTCCCGAGATCCGCCAGCAGCTCGAACGCGTGCTGGCCGCGCTGTAACACGAAGGAACGCACCACATGATCTATCCGTGGCAGACCGACGACTGGAACCGCCTGCAGCAACTGCGCGCGCAGTGGCCGCATGCGCTGCTGCTGCACGGCCAGGCCGGGATCGGCAAGCTGCAGTTCGCGCAGCATCTCGCGCAGGGCTTCCTGTGCGAGGCGCCGCAGCCGAACGGCGAGCCGTGCGGCACCTGCGCGGCCTGCACGTGGTTCGCGCAGGGCAACCATCCGGACTACCGGATCGTGCTGCCCGAGGCGCTCGCGGGCGAAGCGCCGGGCGCCGCCGACGACGCGAAGCCGGCCGACGCGGACGACGGCGGCAAGAAGACGCGCGCGCCGAGCAAGGAAATCAAGATCGAGCAAGTGCGTGCGCTGCTCGACTTCTGCGGGGTCGGTTCGCACCGCGGCGGCGCGCGCGTCGTCGTGCTGTATCCGGCCGAGGCGCTGAACGTCGCCGCGTCGAACGCGCTGCTGAAGACGCTGGAGGAGCCGCCGTCAGGCGTCGTGTTCCTGCTGGTGTCGGCGCGCATCGACCGGCTGCTGCCGACCATCATCAGCCGCTGCCGGCAGTGGCCGATGACCGTGCCGGCGCCCGACGCGGCCGCGGCGTGGCTCGCGGCGCAGGGCGTCGACGATGCGCGCGCGCTGCTCGCCGAAGCCGGCGGCGCGCCGCTCGCCGCGCTGGCGCTCGCGAGCGACGAGAACCGCCCGCTGCGCGATTTCACGCTCGGCCAGCTCGCCGCCGGCGCCGCGTGCGATCCGTTCGCGTGCGGCGAGACGCTGCAGAAGCTGCCGGTGCCGCTGGTGCTCGGCTGGCTGCAGCGCTGGCTGTACGATCTGCTCGCACAGCGGATGGCGGGCGCGCCGCGCTACTTCCCGATGCAGGCGGCCGCGCTCGCGCGTTGCGCGGAAGCCGTCGACGCGAATGCGTTCGCACGCTTCATGAAGGCCGTGACGCGCCAGCGGACGGTCGAGAACCATCCGCTCAACGCCCGGCTCGTCTTCGAGGAACTGTTTCTCGGTTATCGGGAAATGTTCGCGTGAGCGCGTATTGTTTCCTTGAAGAGGGGAAACGGCTGCCGGCGAGCGCATGAGCGCCCGCCTTACGTATTCAGGAAACACGATGTTCGTCGATTCTCACTGCCACATCAATTTCAAGGGTCTCGCCGACCGCCTGCCGGCCGTGCTGGAGAACATGCGCGAGCACGACGTCACGCATGCGCTGTGCGTGTCGGTCGACTTCGAGACGCTGCCCGACGTGCTCGCGATCGCGCAGGCGCACGACAATGTGTACGCATCGGTCGGCGTGCATCCGGATCACGAGGACGCACGGGAGCCGACGCTCGCGGAACTGATCGAGCTGGCCGCGCACCCGAAAGTCGTCGCGATCGGCGAGACGGGCCTCGACTACTACCGCCTCGAAGGCCGCTCGATCGCCGACATGGAATGGCAGCGCGAACGCTTTCGCACGCATATCCGCGCGGCGACCGCGACGATGAAGCCGCTGATCATCCATACGCGCTCGTCGTCGGAAGACACGCTGCGGATCATGGCCGAGGAACGCGCGGACGTGCCGGGCGGCGTGATGCACTGCTTCACCGAGCCTTGGCCCGTCGCCGAGCAGGCGCTCGCGCAGAACTTCCATATCTCGCTGTCGGGGATCGTCACGTTCAAGAACGCGACCGACGTGCAGGACGTCGCGCGGCGGGTGCCGCTCGAGCGGCTGCTGATCGAGACCGACTCGCCGTACCTCGCGCCGGTGCCGTATCGCGGCAAGCCGAATGAACCTGCGTACGTCAGCCATGTCGGACGCTTTATCGCATCCGAGCGCGGCATCCCCGTCGAGGCGCTGGCCGATGCGACGACCCAGAACTTTTTCCGGCTGTTCAAGATCGCCCGCTAACGACGCGCGCCCAGCCGACAACCCAGGGAAGGAGCCCACAACAATGACGAAGCCGACCACATACCTGCCCAAGCGGGCCCTCGTCGCCGCCGCGCTCGTCGCGAGCGGCCTGTTTGCCGCCGCCGGCGCGCATGCCGAGTCGCTCGACGCGGTCGTCAAGGCGGTCAAGTTCGACGACATCGCCGACATCGGCAAGCAGCTCAAGAGCGGCAAGCTCGATCCGAACACGATCGCGCCGAACGGCGACCCGCTGATCGTGATCGCCGCGCGCGAGAAGTCCGACAAGGTCGCCGCGGCGCTCGCCACGACGCCGAACATCGACCTCGAGAAGGAAGACAAGGCCGGCGAGAACGCGCTGATGCTCGCGTCGCTGAACGGCGACGTCGGGCTCGTCAAGCTGCTGATCGACAAGGGTGCGGAAGTCAGCAAGAAGGGCTGGGCGCCGCTGCACTACGCGGCCACCAACGGCCAGGACGAGGTCGTCAAGGTCCTGCTCGACCATGACGCGTATATCGACACCGCGTCGCCGAACGGCACGACGCCGCTGATGATGGCCGCGCGCGGCAACCACGCGTCGACGGTCAACCTGCTGCTCGACCAGGGCGCCGATCCGCAGGTGAAGAACCAGCTCGGCATCACCGCGCTCGAGTTCGCGCAGCACTACAAGGCGCCGGATGCGATCGACATCCTGAGCAAGCGGACGGTGCGCGTCGGTGCATCGGCGCCGGCAGGTGCGCAAAAGAGTGCAAAATGACGGTTTCGGCGCGGTGGCGCAGCGCCCGGCCGGCCGGAATCCGGCCGGCAGCGGGCGTCCGGCCGCCGCGCCGGTCAGCGCAGCAAGCGGCCCGAGGCCGCATTGACATAAGGAACACCATGTTGCGGGCTATGTTTTGTGCCGCGGCGTTTGCCGTGCCGTTGTCGGCGGCGGCTTTCACGGGCGCGGATCTCGACCGGCTGTGCGCGAAGACGGACGTCAAGTCGCGGGCGTCGTGCGCGGCCTACATCGAAGGCGCTGCCGATGGCGTCTACAACACGATCGACGCGATCGGCGGCACCACCGGGCCGCGCGTCGGGCAGTATTTCTGCCTGCCGCCCGACATCCGGGCGCAGCAGATGACCGACGCGGTGCGCAAGTACATTGCGGAGAACCCGAAGCTGGCCGACTACAACGCGAGCACCGCGGTGTCGCTCGGTCTCGGCAAGGCATTCCCGTGCAAGGGCGGCAGTTGATCTGACACCGGGTCCGGGCGCGCGCTGCCCGGACGTCGCCGACGCATCCAGGACGAGGCCGCCGCGCCTCATAACCGAAGCATCCCGGGCGCCGATGATTTCAATCGAGGAACTGCAGCGCATCGCCGATGCGCCGTTGCATTCGTGGTCCGGCACGCTGATCGTGTCGGTCATGGTCGTGCTGGTCGTCGTGATCGTGCACCGTCTCGGCGCACGCATCGTCAAGCGCATCGCGCAGCCGTATCCGCTGATGAGCGTGATCCTGCGCTACATCGACAAACCTTCGCTCGTCACGCTCGCGCTGCTTGCGCTCGAATTCCTGTGGATCCAGACGGACGAAGGCATGTCGTTCGTGGGCGGGATGCGCGCCGCGGCCGCGGTTGGCTCCATCGTATCGCTGACCTGGCTGCTGGTGCGGCTCGCGGCCGGCGTCGGCGACGCGATCATCCAGGCCCATCCGATGGATGCGGCCGACAACCTCCACGCGCGGCGCGTCCACACGCAGGCCAAGGTGCTCGTGCGGACCGTCATGGTGCTGATCGTGATCATCGGCACGGGCGCCGCGCTGATGACGTTCCCGAACGTGCGCCAGGTCGGCGCGAGCCTGCTGGCGTCGGCCGGCGTCGCCGGCCTCGTCGCCGGTATCGCCGCGCGGCCGGTGCTCGGCAACCTGATCGCCGGGCTGCAGATCGCGCTCACGCAGCCGATCCGGCTCGACGACGTCGTCGTGATCCAGGGCGAGTGGGGCCGCATCGAGGAAATCACCGGCTCGTTCGTGTCGGTGCGGCTGTGGGACCAGCGCAGGCTGGTCGTCCCGTTGCAGTGGATCATCGAAAACCCGTTCACGAACTGGACGCGCCACAGCTCGGAGATCATCGGCACGGTCTACCTGTCGGTCGACTACCGCACGCCGCTCGCGCCGCTGCGTGAGGAACTCGCGCGGCTCGTCCATGCGGCGCCCGAGTGGGACGGCCGCGTGCAGGTGCTGCAGGTGACCGATGCCACCGAGCGCACGATGCAGTTGCGCGCGCTCGTCAGCGCGGCCGACTCGTCGGCGTGCTGGGATCTGCGCTGCCGCGTGCGCGAGGGCTTGATCGCGTACCTGCAGGCGCGTTTTCCGCAATGCCTGCCGCGCAGCCGGATGGAACTGTATCCGCACGATTCGGCGCCGGGCGAGCCGAGCCCCGAACGGCCGCACGCGCGGCCGCCCGCCGCCAGCACGGCGGCCAACACCGCGGCCGATCCGAAGGCCGCCGAAGGCCGCTGAACGCGCGCCGGTACCTGCTGCCATCCCCCCATGACCGCGCTGAAGACGCTCGCCATCGCCAACTACCGCTCGCTGCGCGAGCTGATCGTGCCGCTCGCGGCGCTCACCGTCGTCACCGGGCCGAACGGCAGCGGCAAGTCGAGCGTGTACCGCGCGCTGCGGCTGCTTGCCGACACCGCGCAGGGCCGCGTGATTCCGTCGCTCGCGCGCGAAGGCGGGCTGCCGTCGACGCTGTGGGCCGGCCCCGAGCGTTTTTCGCGCGCGATGCTGAGCGGCGACACACCGGTGACCGGCACGGTGCGCAACGGACCGGTGAGCCTCAAGCTCGGTTTCGCCGGCGACGATTTCGGTTACGCGATCGATCTCGGCCTGCCGGTCAAGAACGATGCGTCGATGTTTCGTCTCGATCCGGTCGTGAAGCGCGAATGCATCTGGGGCGGCGCGCTGCTGCGGCCGTCGACGCTGCTGGTCGACCGCCAGGGCGCGCAGATTCGCGCGCGCAGCGGGTCGGGCGACTGGCACACGGTGCCGCAGCCGGTGGCGAGCTTCGACAGCATGATGACCGAGTTCGCCGATCCGGTCGGCGCGCCGGAGATGATCGCGGTGCGCGAGCGGATCCGGTCGTGGCGTTTCTACGATCATTTCCGGACCGATGCGCAGGCGCCGGCCCGGCAGTCGCAGATCGGCACCCACACGCCGGTGCTGGCGGACGACGGCGCCGACCTGGCCGCCGCGCTGCAGACGATCCGCGAAATCGGGGATGCCGCCGCGATCGACGACGCGTTCCCCGGCGCATCGATCGACATCGACAATCCGGGCGGGCGCGGCCGCTTCGACGTGCTAATGTGCCAGCCGGGGCTGCTGCGGCCGCTGTCGGCGGCCGAGCTGTCGGACGGCACGCTGCGCTACCTGCTGCTCGCGGCCGCGCTGCTGACGCCGCGCCCGCCCGCGCTGATGGTGCTGAACGAACCGGAGACGAGCCTGCACCCCGATCTGCTGCCGGCGCTCGGCCGCCTGATCGCGCAGGCTGCGCAGCGTTCGCAGGTGCTGGTCGTGTCGCATGCGGCGCGGCTCATCGCGACGCTCGAACGCGAGGCCGGCTGCGAGTCGCTGGTGCTCGACAAGCAGCTTGGCGCGACCGTGCTCGTCGATGCGGACACGCGCGACCTGCCGCCGTGGAAGTGGCCGTCGCGCTGACGGGCAAAGCGGTGCGCGCGCGGCCGCGTCGGCGGCATGCCACCGGCAGCCCGCCGTCGGGCCCGCGGCGCCGGTCCGGCCGCGCCGATGCAGGACCGGCGGCCTGCGGCGCGAATGTATCCTGTCTGTAACAACACCCATAAAATGAAAGCCCGGTGCTTTCCGGGCATCGGGATCGCGAATAATAATGAGATATCTGGCCGGCGCGATGCCGGCCGTGTGCTGCACGGAGGGGATTGTGCGCCAGCCCCCGTGCCGGCCGACCGAGGACACAGGAGACGTGGACCATGAGAATTGCCCAGATCGCCCCGCTGACCGAATCCGTGCCGCCGAAGCTGTACGGCGGCACGGAGCGCGTCGTGTCCTACATCACCGAGGCGCTCGTCGACCTCGGCCATGACGTGACGCTGTTCGCCAGCGGCGATTCGACGACCCGGGCCAGGCTCGAACCGGTATGGCCGCGCGCGCTGCGGCTCGATGCGTCGATCCGCGACCGCGTCGCACCGCACATGCTGCTGATGGAGACGGTCGCGCGCCGCGCGAAGGACTTCGACGTGCTCCATTTCCACATGGACTACTACTCGTTTTCGGTTTTCAACCGGCAGGACACGCCGTTCGTGACGACGCTGCACGGCCGGCTCGACCTGCCCGAGCAGCAGCCGGTGTTCGACACGTTCAACACCGCGCCGGTGATCTCGATCTCGAATTCGCAGCGCCAGCCGCTGCCGCAGGCGAAATGGCAGACGACCGTGTACCACGGGCTGCCCGACACGCTGTACCTGCCGCAACCCGTCGAGCCGCGCTATCTCGCGTTCCTCGGCCGCATCTCGCCGGAGAAGCGGGTCGACACCGCGATCCGCATCGCGCACCAGTGCGGGCTGCCGATCAGGATCGCCGCGAAGATCGACGCGGCGGACCAGGAGTACTTCGAGCGGGAGATCAAGCCGCTGTTCGCACTGCCGCACGTCGAATACATCGGCGAGATCGCCGACCACGAGAAGGCAGAATTCCTGTCGGGCGCGCATGCGCTGCTGTTTCCGATCGACTGGCCGGAGCCGTTCGGGCTGGTGATGATCGAGGCGATGTCGTGCGGCACGCCGGTGATCGCGTTCAATCGCGGCGCGGTGCCGGAGGTGGTGGACGAGGGCGTGTCGGGCTTTATCGTCGAGGACGAGATCAGCGCGGTGGCCGCCGTGAACCGGCTGCACCTGCTGCCGCGCGCACGCGTGCGGCGGCGCTTCGAGGAGCGCTTCACGTCGCGGCGGATGGCGCAGCAGTACGTCGACGTGTACCAGTCGCTGATTCGTGCGCAAAAGCGCTCGCGCTTCAAGGTGATCGATTCGACGACCTGACGCGCGGCGGGTGCGGATAAAAGAACGGCGATGTCCGCAAGGACATCGCCGTTTGCACATCGCCCGCGCGCGGTGCGCACGGACGAGGACGCCGCGGCGTCAGATCTTCAGCTTCGTGACCTTCGTGCCGTTGATCGACACGTCGCCCATCAGGCCGGCGTTGGTCAGCACGATGACCTGGACCGGCGCGGTAGCCGTGGTCGTGTCGACCGCGCCGTTCGCGCCCATCTTCACGAGCGCGACCGATGCGCCGGCGCCGGCAGCCCAGCCGTCCGAGCCGCGGAATTCGTCGAGCGCTTCCTGCGTCATGAACAGGAACACGATCGCCTTCGACTGCGCACCGGCCTGCAGGCCGACCGACAGCGACGACGTGTTGTAGTAGCCGACGGTGCTGCCGCCGACGCGCAGCGCGCCGTTGCCCGACTGGCCGCCGACGATGAAGCCGGCCTGCAGCACGTCCGGGAACACGAGCACGCCGCGCGACTTCGCGACGAGTTCACGCGAACCCTTGACCGTGGAATACATGCGCGACAGCGTGGCGTCGACGCTGGAATCGATCGCCTGACGCTTCGACGCGTTGGTCGCGGCGTTGTCGGGCTTGTCGGGGGTAGTGGTGCAACCGGTGAGCGCAAGGCTGCCGACGACGAGCGCAGCGGCGGCTTTCAGCACGAGGTTCCGTTTTTGCATCGTTCTTCTCCATCGGATGACGTTCGGAGTGAGTCTCGCTCACGGAGCGGATCACGTCGGCAGTTATATCACAACGGATTACAACCCCATTTCGTGCGCGCATGAAAAGGCGCCGAATCGGTTTGCGGTGTCGCGGCGCACCAACGGACGGACCGGCGCGCGCACGGCGATATGTCGCTACATCGCGCGACGGCCGGGGCGGGCGGGAACGGCGGGGCCGGCAGGTGCAGGTCAGTGCGTGACGGGCGGCGCCGGCGGGGTCGGCGGCTTGATCGGCGGGCGCCGCAACGCGCGGCGGATCAGCGCGATCACGACCCCGCACGCGAACAGGAACGCGGCCGGCACGACCCAGTAGCCGACGAACGCGTGCCACAGATAGCCGGCGAGCGTGTTGCGGCGCACGACGTATTCGTCGCGGGCCGCCTGCTGGCGTGCCGCGTTGGCGGCCAGCACGTCGGCCGGGCAGCCGGCCGCGCGCGCCGCGTCAGGATCGCCGTGGCACTTCGTGGCGGCGCCGGCCGCCTGCTGCGCATCGGTGAGCTGCCAGGTGGTCAGCGCGAGTTGCAGGTCGGCCTTGTTGTACGCCATTTCCTCGCGGATCTCGCGCACGGCGACGATCGCGACGGGCACGGCCCAGAACACGATCACGATCAGCCAGCGGCGGAACCAGCGGTGTTGTCTCCATGCCATCCATGCCTCCGTTCGACGCGGTGTGCGCGTCCGTCTCGAGGGCGGCCCGATGGCGCTTCTTGTACTTGGGTGGGCCGCGTTGCAGCCATCATAGAAGAAATCGCGGCGAATTGCCGCACCATGTGGCGGCATTTGTACGGCGTGCTGGGGAAGCGGGGCGGGCAGGCGGCGCAGCAGGTCGCGACGACGGCAGCGACGGTGCCGCCGGCCGGCGCGGCGACGCATTCGGCGTCATCGCGTGCGTCGATGCGCGTGCAACGAAAACAAAAATGCCGCGCCCGCCGAAGCGGTGCGCGGCATTCGCGCGGGAGCGCCGGAACTCAGGCGGCCGGCTGGCTGCTCAGGCAGCTCTTCATGAACGCCTTGCGGTCGTCGCCCTTCTTGTCGGCGGCCTGCGTGTTGCACGCCTTCATCTTTTCCTGCTGCGACATCTTCTTCGCGGGCTTGGCCGACAGGCAGTCCTTCATGAACGCCTTGCGTTCATCGCCCGTCTTGCCGGCGGCCTGCGTGTTACAGGCCTTCATCTTGTCCTGCTGGCTGTTCGCCGCGAAAGCGGGGGAAGCCAGCATGCCGCCGAGAAGCACTGCGGCTACGAGCGATTGGATTTTCATTTCGACACTCCCATGGGGTGAATTGCGTTTTATATCGACGCCGTCACGAAGCCCGGCGCAACGGGAACAGGGCCACATCACGCCGCGCGCTCCGATTATGGCAAATCAATGTGAAAACACCAAAACGGCATTCCTATAACGCGGCGGGCGACGTGGCCGTTGACGGCGTGCGTCCCGCGGCGATCGGGACTAACCATGATGCGCGGCGGCCGGCGGCGGCCGTATCTACCGGATGCCGGCCGCGAGCCATTACAATCGCGGCCATGAATACTCCGAAACCCGCATCCCCTTCGTCCGCGCCGGCCCTGCCGCGCATCGCCGTACTCGCCACCGGCGGCACGATCGCCGGCGCCGCGCCCGACGCCGCCAGCACGGCCGGCTATCAGGCCGGCGCGCTCGGCGTCAATTTCCTGCTCGACGCGGTGCCGGCGCTCGCGTCGGTCGCACGCATCGATGCCGAGCAGGTCGCCAGCATCGACAGCAAGGATCTCGCGCTGCCGCTGTGGAATACGCTCGCCGCGCGCATCGACGCGCTGATGGCGGATCCGGCGATCGACGGCATCGTGATCACCCACGGCACCGACACGCTCGAGGAAACCGCCTACGCGCTGCATCTGGTCGTGACCGGCGACAAGCCGGTCGTGCTGACGGCCGCGATGCGGCCGGCCACCGCGCTGTCGTCCGACGGCCCGCTGAACCTGCTGAACGCGGTGACCGTCGCCGCTCACCCGGCCGCGCGCGGCCAGGGCGTGCTCGTCGCATTCAACAACCGGATCCACGGCGCGCGCGACGTCGTGAAGACGAGCACCTACGCGGTCGATGCGTTCCAGTCGCCGGAACTGGGCGCGCTCGGCTGGGTGCAGGACGGCCGCGTCGAATTCGCGCGCCGCGTGACGCGCTCGCGCGATGCGCGACTGGCGATCGCCGCGGCGTGGCCGCCGGTCGAAGTCGTCGCGAGCTATGCGGGCGTGACGCGCACGGCCGTCGATGCGCTCGTCGCGGCCGGCGTGCGCGGCCTCGTCGTCGCGGGCACCGGCAACGGGTCGATCCATGCGACGCTGCAGGCGGCGCTCGCCGATGCGGTGAAGGCGGGCGTCGCCGTGGTGCGTGCGTCGCGCGTCGGCTCGGGGCACGTGATGCGCAACGGCGCCGCGAACGACGACGCGCTCGGTTTCGTGAGCGCCGGGTCGCTGAGCCCGTTCAAGGCACGCGTGCTCCTGATGCTCGCGCTCGCGAACGGGATTCACGAGCGCGACGCGCTGCAACGCGCATTCGACACGCTGTGACCGCTGGCCGCCGATCGGGCGGCGCGCGGCGTGGATGAAAAAACAGCGCCTCGTGAACGGTTTGCGCAGCAGATTCGACTGCTCGCCCGCGGCGAGCCTGCAACCCTGATGCCAAAAAGACGAAACCCCACGCTCCGAAAAACGTGGGGTTCGTCAGCAGTCCGGGCAGGCCATTGGCCTGCCTTTTTTGCGTCAGTGCCGCGCGAATGCTCAGGACTGCGGCGGAATCACGAGCTTCTGGCCCGGATAGATCCGGTCCGGGCTCGACAGCATCGGCTTGTTCGCCTCGAAGATCGCCGGGTACTTGTTCGCGTCGCCGTACACTTCCTTGGCGATCGCCGACAGCGTGTCGCCCGGCTTCACGTCGTGGTACTGAACTTCCTGATCGTCCGGCTGCAGGTCGTCGTCGTTGACGCCCGCGACGCCTTGCACGTTGCCGGCCGCGACCTTGACCTTCGCCTTCGTGTCGAGATCGGCGACGCTGCCCGACAGCGTGACGGTGCGCGACGCGCCGTCGAACGCGACGCTCAGGTTCGACGTGTCGAGACCTTGCGTGCTGATGTAGTTCTTGATCGCGTCGGCCGCGGTCTGGTTCGCGGCATTCGGATCTTCCGCTGCTTGCGCATCGGCGTGACCCAGCAGTTTTTCACCCGCCTCTTTGATAAACGAAAGAAGACCCATCGCTGCACTCCCTAGGTGGTTGAAAAGAAAACGCGCCGTGAAGTGGCGAAAAAAACACCGCGCTGGGCGCGCTCACCGGAGCGAGCGCCAAGCGCGGCGGTTTTCTCGAAAGGCGTGGCGAAAGTGTAGGCGTTCAACGCGACGATTGCATGAAAAATCGCACGCGTGAACGTAAAGAAATGTAATACGCGAAATCCGACAGGCGGACACCCGACGACGACGTCTGACCGACCAAGGCTTCCCCGGCGCCGCCGGGTGCCGCTGCGGACCCCACCACGCCGCTCTCAGCCCAGAGCGGCGTTTTTCGCCCCGTCGCGCACGCGTTTCGGCGATACGCGGCGGGGCGCCCCACCGTGATGCGCGCATCGTCGCGCATCGATGCGACCGGCCGTGACCGGATCGCTTGTATTCGTCGCGCGCGTTCCGCCGTTGCAGCGAAACGCGCGTCGTTGCGTCCGCGTTACGCGGCCGGCGTCTGGCCGATCTCGAAGTTCGACATGATCTCGAGCGCACGCACGAGTGCCGAGTGATCCCATGCCTTGCCGCCGTGCGAGGCGCACACGCTGAACAGCTGCTGCGCGCTCGCCGTGTGCGGCAGCGCGAGGCCGAGCTTGCGTGCGCCGTCGAGCGCGAGGTTCAGGTCCTTCTGGTGCAGCTCGATGCGAAAGCCGGGATCGAACGTCCGCTTGGTCATGCGCGCGCCGTGCACTTCGAGGATGCGCGAGGCGGCGAAGCCGCCCATCAGCGCCTGGCGCACGCGCTCCGGATCGGCGCCCGAGCGTGCGGCGAACAGCAGCGCTTCGCCGACCGCCTCGATGTTCAGCGCGACGATGATCTGGTTCGCGACCTTGCAGGTCTGGCCCGCGCCGTTCTCGCCGACGAGCGTGATGTTCTTGCCCATCTTCTCGAACAGCGGCTTCGCGCGTTCGAACGCCTTCTCCGGGCCGCCGACCATGATCGTCAGCGTCGCTTCGCGCGCGCCGACTTCGCCGCCGGACACCGGCGCGTCGAGGTAGTCGCAGCCGAGCGCATTGATCTGCTTTGCGAACTCCTGCGTGTCGAGCGGCGAGATCGAGCTCATGTCGATCACGAGCTTGCAGGCGCTCAGGCCCTTCGCGACGCCGTCGTCGGCGAACAGCACGTTACGCACGTCGGGCGTGTCCGGCACCATCGAGATGATGATGTCGGCGTTCTGCGCGACTTCGGTCGAGTTCGCGACGACCTTCGCGCTCGCGCGCAGGTCGTCGGGAATCGGGAACGCACCGTTCACGACGAGCTGATGATCGCCCTTGAGCAGGTTGCGCGCCATGTGCGCGCCCATGATGCCGAGGCCGATGAAACCGATGGTTGCCATGTGAAAGTCTCCTATAGGGGCGAAAGGGAAGAGCGGATCTCAGGCGGCGCGACGCGCCGAGCCCGGTGCGCAGCCGGCGACGCTTTGCAGCCAGCCGAGCCCTTCCGTCGTGGTGGTGCGGGGCTTGTATTCGCAGCCGACGTAGCCGGCATAGCCGAGCCGGTCGAGCAGCGCGAACAGGAACGCGTAGTTGATCTCGCCCGTGCCCGGCTCGTTGCGGCCCGGGTTATCCGCGAGCTGGACGTGGCCGATCGAGGCGAGGTTGCGTTCGATCGTCGCGGCCAGTTCGCCTTCCATGCGCTGCATGTGATAGATGTCGTACTGCAGGAACAGGTTGTCCGAGCCGACCGCGCGGATCACGTCGAGCCCTTCGGACGAGCGGTTCAGCGCGAAGCCCGGGATGTCGAAGCCGTTGCACGGCTCGACCAGCAGGCGGATGCCTTCGCGCTTCAGCGCATCGGCGGCGAAGCGCAGGTTGTCGACGATCGTGACGAAGGTCTTGTCGCGCGCGGTGCTCGCCGACGGGATGCCGACGAGGCAGTTCAGTTGCGGCACCTTGAGCGCCTTCGCGTACTCGATCGCACGGCCGACACCTTCCTGGAACTCGCCGACACGATCGGGCAGGCACGCGATGCCGCGCTCGCCCTGGTCCCAGTTGCCGGCCGGCAGGTTGTGCAGCACGAGGCGCAGGCGGTGCGTCTCGAGCCGCTCGGCGAGTTCCTCTTTCGCGTACGGGTACGGGAACAGGAACTCGACGGCGTCGAAGCCCGCGTCCGCGGCCGCCTTGAAGCGGTCGAGGAACGGCACTTCGTTGAACAGCATGGTCAGGTTTGCAGCAAACTTCGGCATGAGCTAAGCCTCTTCGGTCGGTCAGTCAAAAAATGGCGTGCGGATCAGTCGAGCATCGAGATCGCGGTCGGCGCGTGCTCGGCCTTCTCGGCGAGTTCCTCGAATTCGTTGATCGCGTCGATTTCGGTGCCCATCGAGATGTTCGTCACGCGCTCGAGGATCACTTCGACGACGACCGGCACGCTGAATTCTTCCGCGAGCGTTTGCGCCTGGCGCAGCGCCGGCTCGATCTCTTCCGGCTTGAACACGCGCAGCGCCTTGCAGCCGAGGCCTTCGGCCACCGCCACGTGATCGACGCCATAGCCGTTCAGCTCCGGTGCGTTGACGTTGTCGAACGCGAGCTGCACGCAGTAGTCCATGTCGAACGCGCGCTGGGCCTGGCGGATCAGGCCGAGGTACGAGTTGTTCACGACGACGTGCACGTACGGCAGCTTGAATTGCGCGCCGGCGGCCAGTTCCTCGATCATGAACTGGAAGTCGTAGTCGCCGGACAGCGCGACGATCGGACGGCGCGGGTCGGCCGCACGCACGCCGAGCGCGGCGGGGATCGTCCAGCCGAGCGGGCCGGCCTGGCCGCAGTTGATCCAGTTGCGTGCCTTGAACACGTGCAGGAACTGCGCGGCGGCGATCTGCGACAGGCCGATCGTGCTGACGTAGCAGGTATCGCGGCCGAACACCTTGTTCATCTCTTCGTACACGCGCTGCGGCTTGACCGGCACGTTGTCGAAATGGGTCTTGCGCTGCAGCGTGCGCTTGCGTTCCTGGCACTCGGACACCCACGCGCTGCGGTCCTTCAGCTTGCCGGCGGCCTTCCATTCCTGCGCGACCGCGACGAACAGCTCGAGTGCGGCCTTCGCGTCGGACACGATGCCGAGATCCGGGCCGAACACGCGGCCGATCTGCGTCGGTTCGATGTCGACGTGCACGAACTTGCGGCCCTTCGTGTAGACCTCGACGCTGCCCGTGTGGCGGTTCGCCCAGCGGTTGCCGATGCCGAGCACGAAGTCGGACGCGAGCATCGTCGCGTTGCCGTAGCGATGCGACGTCTGCAGGCCGACCATGCCGGCCATCAGCGGGTGGTCGTCCGGAATCGCGCCCCACGACATCAGCGTCGGGATCACCGGCACGCCGATCGTTTCGGCGAATTGCACGAGCAGGTCTTCGGCCGCTGCGTTGAGCACGCCGCCGCCCGACACGATCAGCGGCTTGTCCGCGTCGTTGAGCATCGCGAGCGCCTTCTCGATCTGCGCGCGGGTCGCCGCGGGCTTGTAGACCGGCAGCGGTTCGTACGTGTCGATGTCGAACTCGATTTCGGCGAGCTGCACGTCGATCGGCAGGTCGACCAGCACCGGGCCCGGACGGCCCGAGCGCATCAGGTGGAACGCCTGCTGGAACACGCGCGGCACGAGCGCCGGTTCGCGCACGGTGACGGCCCACTTGGTGACGGGCTTCGCGATCGACTCGATGTCGACGGCCTGGAAGTCTTCCTTGTACAGGCGCGCACGCGGTGCCTGGCCCGTGATCGCGAGGATCGGAATCGAGTCGGCCGATGCCGAGTAGAGGCCGGTGATCATGTCGGTGCCGGCGGGGCCCGACGTGCCGATGCACACGCCGATGTTGCCCGGTGCGGCACGCGTGAAGCCTTCGGCCATGTGCGACGCGCCTTCGACGTGGCGCGCCAGCACGTGGCTGATGCCGCCCGACTTGCGCATCGCGGAATAGAACGGGTTGATTGCTGCGCCCGGCACGCCGAACGCGGTCTGGATGCCTTCCTTCTCGAGCACGAGTACGGCTGCGTCGACGGCTCTCATCTTGGCCATGAATGTCTCCTTGGATAGTTGGATCTTGCGAATCGGTCTGTTGGGAACACTTTAGGGACGCAAGAAAGGTTTGATAAGATCAGCCGAAGTCGCTTATTTCGAAACTAAAAGTATGGAATGACGGCCGGACGGGGCTTCCCGCCGGTGTCGGAGCCGGGACGGAGACGGGAAATGGATCGTTTCAAGCAGATCGAGACGTTCGTGCGGGTCGCGGACGCGGGCAGCCTCGCGGCGGCCGCGCTCGAGGAGGGCGTGTCGCCGGTGGTGCTCGGGCGGCGCATCGACGCGCTCGAGAAGCGCCTCGGCGTGAAGCTGATGTATCGCTCGACGCGCCGGCTGGTGGTCAGCGAGGAGGGCGCCGCGTTCCTCGAGCGCTGCCGCGGGCTGCTGTCCGAATGGGACCAGGCCGAGAACGAGCTGGCCGCCGGCCGGCGCGCGGTCAGCGGGCACCTGATCGTGTCCGCGCCGGCCGCGTTCGGCCGCAAGCACGTCGCGCCGCACGCACCCGGTTTCCTCGTCGACAAGCCGGAAATGCAGCTGTCGTTCAACCTGACCGACCGCGTCGTGGATCTCGTGCGCGAAGGCTACGACCTGTCGATCCGGATTGGCGGCTCGGTCGATCCGAACTTCGTCGCGGTGAAGCTCGCGTCGAACCGGCGCGTCGTGTGCGGCACGCCCGCGTATTTCCGCAAGCACGGCCGGCCGAAGTCGCTCGACGACCTGCTGAAGCACAACTGTCTCGCGTTCAACCTGCAGGGCGGCCAGAACCGCGGCTGGTATTTCCAGCGCCACGGCAAGATCGTGACGATGCGGGTGGCCGGCAATCTCGACTGCAACGACGGCGAGCTGCTGCATCGCTGGGTCGCGGAAAGCCTGGGGCTCGGCTGGCGCTCGACCTGGGAAATCGCCGCGCAGCTCGAAACGGGCGAACTCGAAACCGTGCTCGACGAATTCGCGCTGCCGGACTACGACATCCTCGCGGTCTATCCGCAGCAGCGCTACGTGCCCGCGCGCGTGCGCTACTTCATCGACTACCTGCGCGAAGCGTATGCGCGCCCCGGCTACTGGAACAGCACGCCGTAACGGGCGCGGCGGTTTCCGGCATTTTTTTGCGCATCATCGGCTTCGTGCGGGAATAAACTCGACGCAGCGGCGGTAAGGTCATCGAGAGCGCCCGCTGCCGGTCTGTCCGGGCACCGGACGCGGAACGGGCGCGGCTTCGGCCGCCGGGACCAGGGAGGTCATGTGGGGCAAGCCGGACAGGCGGTCGACGAACGGGCGGAGGACGACGCGGTCGCGCGCGGCGAACGGTTTCGCGTGCTCGTGCTGCCGCATCTCGACGCCGCGTACAACCTCGCGCGCTGGCTGAGCGGCAATGCGGGCGACGCGGACGATGTCGTCCAGGACGCGTGCATGCGCGCGCTGCGCTTCGTCGACTCGTGCCGCGGCGACAACGCGCGGCCGTGGCTGCTGACGATCGTGCGCCACACCTGGTACACCGAGTGGCGCCGCCGCGCCCACGCGCACGAGGTCGCGCTGCCCGACACGCTCGACGACACGGAGGTGCCGGACGACTGGCAGCCGGCGACGGAGGATCCGCTCACGCACCTGTTGCGCGGCGAGAACATGCGGCTGGTGAACGCGGCGCTCGCGAAGCTGCCGCCCGAATACCGCGAGGTGCTGGTGCTGCGCGAGATGGAGGATCTGAGCTATCGCGAGATCGCGGCGATCGCCGACGTACCGGTCGGCACCGTGATGTCGCGACTCGCGCGCGGCCGGCGTCGGCTCGCCGCGCTGCTGGCCGGCACGCAGGCGCCGGCACCCGAACCCGCGCCGGGACGTGCGTCGGCAAGCGGAACCGCATCGGAGGCGATCGATGGACTGTAACGAAGCGCGCGCATTGCTGGACGCGGACGTCGACCGCGAGCTGTCGGCGCCCGATGCGTTGCGCGTCCAGCGGCATGTCGAAGGGTGCGACGCGTGCCGCCGCGAACGCGAGCGGATCGTCGCGCTCGGGCGCGCCGTGCGGCAGGCCGATTATCACCGCGCGCCGGAGGCGCTGCGCGCGAGCATCCTCGCGGCGCTGCCGGCGGCGGCCGGCGCGAACGCGCGCGGCCGGGCCCGCGTGGAACCGGCGCCGGACGACGCGGCGGCGCGGCCGCGGGCCCAGCCTCGGCCGACCGGTCGCCGCTGGTTCGCGTGGCTGGGCGGGCGCGGCGTGGCGGCTCGCCCGGCGTCGACCGGACCGGGGGCGGGCGTCGCCGCGCTGCCCGGGCTCGGCTGGGGCGTCGCGCTGCTGGTCGCGCTCGCGGCGGCGGCCGGGATGGCGCTGTCCGCCCGCCACGCCGCAACCGACCAGACGGTCGACGAACTGGTCGCGAGCCACGTGCGCGCCGGCCTGTCGGCGCGCGACATCGACGTGATCTCGACCGACCGGCATACGGTCAAGCCGTGGTTCAACGGCCGGCTCGACTATGCGCCGCCGGTCGAGGACCTGTCGGCGAGCGGCTTCCCGCTCGCGGGCGGCCGGCTCGACTACGTCGGGCGGCGCCGCGTCGCGGTGCTCGTGTACCGCTATCGTCAGCACGTGATCGACGTGTACGTGCAGCCGGCAGGCGTCGGGCGGGAGGCCGCGCCGTACGCGACCGTGTCGCAGGGCTACGCGCTCGACCGCTGGGAGGCGGCCGGGATGACGTGGTGGGCCGTGACCGACGCCGAGCCGTCGGCGCTGGCCGCGTTCAGGACGGCGCTCGACGCGCGGCTGGGCGGGGCGCGCGGCGAGTGACGGCGGGCCGCGTCGCCCGCCCCCAAGCGCGCGCCCGACACTCCGCCCCCATTTCCGAACGGTCGCGCCGACGGCGGCTTCAGCTGCCGGCACCATTCAAGTCGTTGAAAACATGGCCGAATCCGGTCGGAAATCGTCGATCGGTATTGCACGCGCCCCGTATCCGGGTTAGAATCTTCGGCTTCTCACTTGCCACACCGGTTCAGACGCCCGGGTGGCTTTAATCCACAAGGAGTGTGTAATGCGTCATTACGAAATCGTATTCATCGTGCACCCCGATCAGAGCGAGCAAGTGCCCGCGATGATCGAGCGTTACAAGACCACGATCACGACGCACGGCGGCCAGATCCACCGTGTCGAAGACTGGGGCCGTCGCCAGCTGGCCTACATGATCGAGAAACTCGCGAAGGCTCACTACGTCTGCATGAACATCGAGTGCGACCAGACGACGCTCGACGAACTCGAACACGCGTTCAAGTTCAACGACGCCGTGCTGCGCCACCTCATCGTCAAGATGAAGAAGGCCGAGACCGGCCCGTCGCCGATGATGAAGGAAGTTCAGCGCGAAGAAGCCAAGAAGGCGGCTGCAGCTCAGCCGACCGAAGCGCAGGCTTAAGTTCGTCACTCATTAAGCCATCAAGGAGCGCGTCACTCACGTGAACAGGTTGCAATTGACGGCGAGCGTCGTCGAACGCGCACCGGTGCGATATACGCCGGCGGGTGTTCCGATCGCAAGCGCCACGTTGCATCACCGCACGGAAGTCGTCGAAGCAGGCATTCCCCGTCAGGTCGAAATGACGATCGAGGCGGTGGCGGCCGGTGAGGCGAGCGGCAAGCTGGAGCGTCGTGAAATGGGCGTCGAAACGCTGTTCACGGGCTTCCTGGCAAAGAAGAGCCGCAACGCGAGAACCTTGGTGTTTCACATCACTGCATTGCAGGACATAGGAAAGGACTGAAATCATGGCCCGCCCGACTGGTAAGAAATTCGACAAGCGTCGTCAGCAACAAAACCCGCTCTTCAAGCGCAAGAAGTTCTGCCGTTTCACGGCTGCCGGCGTCGAGCAGATCGACTACAAGGACACGGAAACGCTGAAGGACTTCATCGGCGAAAACGGCAAGATCACGCCGGCTCGTCTGACGGGTACGAAGGCGCACTATCAGCGTCAGCTCGACACGGCAATCAAGCGTGCGCGTTTCCTCGCGCTGCTGCCGTACACCGATCAGCACAAGGCGTAACTCGGCGACGCCATAAGGAGAATTCGAATGCAAATCATTCTGTTGGAAAAAGTCGCCAATCTGGGCAACCTCGGCGATATCGTCAAGGTCAAGGACGGTTACGCTCGCAACTTCCTGATCCCGAACCGCAAGGCTCGCCGTGCAACGAAGGAAGCGATCGCCGAATTCGAAGTTCGCCGCGCTGAACTCGAAAAGATCGCCGCTGAAAAGCTGGCAGCATCGCAGGCAGTCGGCGAGAAGCTGAACGGCCAGTCGTTCGAAATCACGCAGAAGTCGGGCGTCGACGGCCGTCTGTTCGGCTCGGTCACGAACGGCGACGTCGCGGAACTGCTGAAGAAGGCAGGTTTCGAAGTCGAGAAGCTGCAAGTTCGCATGCCGGAAGGCCCGCTGAAGATGATCGGCGAGCACGTCGTTCAGATCGCGCTGCACACGGACGTCGTCGTCGACGTCACGATCAACGTGATCGGCGACCACGCGTAAGCGTATGCAAGCTTTCCGGGCGGCTTCCGCCGTCCGGACAAGGGCAGGCGCCCGGGCAACCGGGGCCTGCCTTTTTTATTGCCCGATCGCCGGAGCGGTAGCGCTGCTGCGATCTATTCGCGATAATCCCAACCCATGAACGCGCCGCAAGATCCTCAAATCGAATCGCTGAAAGTCCCGCCGCATTCGGTCGAAGCCGAGCAGTCGGTGCTCGGCGGCCTGTTGCTCGACAACGCGGCATGGGACCGGATTGCCGACTTCCTGTCGCAGGGCGACTTCTATCGCTACGACCACCGGATCATCTACGAGCACATCGGCCGGCTGATCGCGTCGACGCGCCCGGCCGACGTCGTGACTGTGTACGAAGCGCTGACCACGTCCGGCAAGGCCGACGACGTCGGCGGCCTCGCGTACCTGAACGCCCTCGCGCAGAACACGCCGAGCGCCGCGAACATTCGCCGCTACGCGGAAATCGTGCGCGACCGCGCGGTGCTGCGCCGGCTCGTGTCGGTCGCGGACGAAATCTCGGCCGACGCGTTCAATCCGCAGGGCAAGGAAGTTCGCCAGCTGCTCGACGAGGCCGAGTCGAAGGTGTTCTCGATCGCCGAAGAGGGCGCGCGCGGCAACCAGGGCTTCCTCGAGATCGGGCCGCTGCTCACGCAGGTCGTCGAGCGCATCGACACGCTGTATCACACCGCGAACCCGAGTGACGTCACGGGCACGCCGACGGGCTTCGTCGACCTCGACCGGATGACGTCCGGGATGCACGGCGGCGAACTGATCATCGTGGCCGGAAGACCGTCAATGGGGAAAACGGCCTTTTCCATGAACATCGGCGAATACGTCGCCGTCGAGTACGGGCTGCCGGTCGCGGTGTTCTCGATGGAAATGCCGGGCACCCAGCTCGTGATGCGTATGCTCGGCTCGATCGGCCGGCTCGACCAGCACCGGATGCGTACCGGCCGGCTGACGGACGAGGACTGGCCGAAGCTGACGCACGCGGTGCAGAAGATGAGCGAGGCGCAGCTCTTCATCGACGAGACGGGCGGCCTGAACCCGATGGAATTGCGCTCGCGCGCGCGGCGTCTCGCACGTCAGTGCGGCAAGCTCGGCCTGATCATCGTCGACTACCTGCAGCTGATGTCGGGTTCGTCGCAGGGCGAGAACCGTGCGACCGAAATTTCCGAAATCTCGCGATCGCTGAAGAGTCTGGCAAAGGAGCTGGACGTGCCGGTGATCGCGCTGTCACAGCTGAATCGCGGGCTGGAGCAGCGTCCGAACAAGCGTCCGGTGATGTCGGATTTGCGTGAATCGGGCGCAATCGAACAGGATGCGGACGTGATCCTGTTCATCTACCGTGACGAGGTCTACAACCCGGACAGCCCGGACAAGGGCACGGCCGAAATCATCATCGGCAAGCAGCGTAACGGCCCGATCGGACCCGTTCGGCTCACGTTTCTGGGCCAATACACGAAGTTCGACAACTTTGCGGGGGCGCAGAACTTCTACGGCGAGTAACACTTCTACGCCGGTTGTAAACCCTTATTTCGCCAAGCGTTGTATCCAATCCCGGCGCGCGCATATGCGCGCGTCGCGGCGCAACCGAAAACGGTACAATATCGCCCGTTTTCGTGACAGTCGTTTGACAATCTCTCAGGAATCCCATGTTCGGTCGATTCATGCCCACCGAGGGCAAGTTCTTTGAACTCTTCAACGCGCACGCGAAGCACATCGTTTCCGGTGGCCGCGAGCTCGAACTGCTGATCGACAATCTCGCCGACGCCGAGATTCACAAGCAAAACGTGCAGACCGCCGAGAAGGCCGCTGACAAGCTGACGCATGAAGCGATCGATCTGCTGCACAAGACCTTCATCACGCCGCTCGATCGCGACGAGATCCACAAGCTGATCACGACGATGGACGACATCCTCGACCTGATGGAAGACGTCGCGACGGCCGTGTCGCTGTACGACGTGCAGTCCGTCACGTCCGAGGCGAGCCAGCTCGCGCACATCGTCACGCAGTCGGCGCAGCACGTGCAGCAGGCCGTCGGATTGCTGTCCGACATGAAGCAGTCGGCGCAGATCCTCAAGCAGTGCGAGGAGATCGACCGCTGGGAGTCGGAGGCCGATCGCGTGCTGCGCGCGGCGATGTCGAAGCTGTTCCGCGAGGAAGACGACGTGAAGACGCTCATCAAGCTAAAGGCGATCTACGAACTGCTCGAAGAGATCACCGACAAGTGCGAGGACGTCGCGAACATCATCGAAGGCATCGTGCTGGAAAACGCCTGAGCGGACCACGATGCATTCGATACAACTCGCCCTATGGATGGTCGCGACGCTGGTGCTCGTCGCGCTCGTATTCGACTTCATGAACGGCTTCCACGACGCGGCGAACTCGATCGCCACCGTCGTGTCGACCGGGGTGCTGAAGCCCCAGCAAGCCGTGGTGTTCGCGGCCGCGTTCAACGTCATCGCGTATTTCATCTTCCACCTGAAAGTCGCCCAGACTGTCGGTAAAGGCACGATCGATCCCGAGATCGTCGACCACTATGTCGTGTTCGGCGCGCTGGTCGGTGCGATCGGCTGGAACGTGATCACGTGGTACTACGGGATTCCGTCGAGCTCGTCGCACGCGCTGATCGGCGGCCTCGTTGGCGCGGCGCTCGCAAAGTCGGGCTGGAGCTCGCTGAACATCGACGGGCTGCTGAAGACGATCGCGTTCATCTTCATTTCGCCGCTGCTCGGCTTCATCCTCGGCTCGCTGTTCATGCTCGGCGTGTCGTGGCTGTATTTCCGCACCGCACCCAGCAAGGTCGACCGGCGCTTCCGGCGGCTCCAGCTGCTGTCGGCCGGCCTGTACAGCCTGGGCCACGGCGGCAACGACGCACAGAAGACGATCGGCATCATCTGGATGCTGCTGATCGCGTCGGGCTATGCGTCGGCGACGTCCGATGCGCCGCCCGCGTGGGTGATCGGCGCGTGCTACCTGTCGATGGGGCTCGGCACGCTGTTCGGCGGCTGGCGCATCGTGCGCACGATGGGCCAGAAGATCACGAAGCTCAAGCCGGTCGGCGGTTTCTGTGCCGAAAGCGGCGGGGCGATCACGCTGTTCATCGCGTCGTTCCTCGGCATTCCGGTGTCGACCACGCACACGATCACCGGTGCGATCGTCGGTGTCGGCGCCACGCAGAAGCTGTCGGCCGTCCGCTGGGGCGTCGCCGGCAACATCGTCTGGGCGTGGGTGCTGACGCTGCCGGCGGCCGCGCTGTTCGCGGCCGGCGGATGGTGGCTCGGGCACCAGATCTTCTGATATCGACGCTGCCGGATCGATACGCGCAATGCGCCGCACACCGAAAGGTTGCGGCGCATTTTCTTTGCGCGGTCGGGAAAGTGCGACGACGGGCGGCGGCGCTGCGGCGGATGACGCGGATCAGTAACTGCCGTTCGCGAAGCGGGCGATCGGATCGTCGGCGGTGGCGGTGCGCGGGCTGATCGGTGCGGATTGCGTCGACGCCCGCAGCACCTGCACGGGCTCGGTGTCGCGCAGCGACGGCGCGGCGGCCGCGGGCGGCGGTTCCGCGTCGAACGCGGCAGCCTGGGCGGCCGTCAGCGCGGTGGTCGGAATCTGCGTGCCGGTCTCGGTGGGGCCTGCCGGCCCCGGATTCGCCGTCGTAGCGATCATGTCGCCATTCACGGACGTTGCCTGCTGCTGCGCGGTCAGCACGCGCGGCGGCGGTTCGTACGGATCGGCGGCGGGGGCGATTGCCGCGGCCGTCGGGGCAACTGCCGCGGTCGACACGACCGGAGCGGCTTGCGTGACCGGCGCGGGCGACGGCGCGACGCCCGCCTGAGACGCGGCATACGCAGAGGCAGGCCGTCGCGACGCGGCTGCCGCGACGACAGGCGCTGCCGCCGGCACATCGCGCCGCGCCTCGTAGGTCGGCGCATCGAACGGCCCGGGCGCACCGCGCGGCGGCGCGACGCGGCGAATGCCGTCGAAGCGCTTGGCCCAGTACGGGTTCGTCAGGTAGTCGAGCCGCACGGTGCCGCCGGTCGACGGCGCGTTGACGAAACGCAGCTTGCCGACATAGATGCCGACGTGCGAATGCGGGCGGCCGGTCGTATTGAAGAAGATCAGGTCGCCCGGCGCGACCTGGTCGGGGTCGATCGACACGCCGCGGCTGCTCATGTCGGCGGTCGTGCGCGGCAGGTCCACGTCGGCCGCGCGGCCGATCACGTAACGCACCAGGCCGCTGCAGTCGAAGCCGCTCGTCGGCGTGTTGCCGCCCCAGCGGTACGGCACGCCGACGAGGCTCATCGCCTGGATCGAGATCTCTTCCTGGCCGACGCTGTGGTCGACGAATTTCGGGAAATTGGCGGGTGCCGGGAAGGCGCGCGGCGTCGTGATCTTCATGCCGGAGGTGCGCGAGGCCGACTGCGGCGGCACGCTGGAGCAGGCCGCGAGCAGTGAAACGACGGCGACGGGAACCCAGATTCGAAGCATGACAAGGCGGACGAGCGCGGCGCGCTCGCGAATCGTATGACAACAGACAGACCCGATGGTAGACGTTCCGGCGGGGCTTAGGCAACCATTCCTGAGAATTTACTTGAAGTTTCGCGTGTAAGTGAGGTTGTTGCGTAACGAAGCATGACCAACGTTTTCGACCCCAAAAATGAAAACGGCGCTCCGGAAACCGGAGCGCCGCGTGGCGTCGGAGGCCGGCGGGCAGCCGGCGTATCGCGTTACAGGATGTCCGACGCGTAGTCGGCGAGCCGCGAGCGTTCGCCGCGCGCGAGCGTCACGTGGCCGCTGTGGCCCCAGCCCTTGAAGCGGTCGACGACGTAGGTCAGGCCCGAGCTGCCTTCGGTCAGGTAAGGCGTGTCGATCTGCGCGATGTTGCCGAGGCACACGATCTTCGTGCCCGGGCCCGCGCGCGTCACGAGCGTCTTCATCTGCTTCGGCGTCAGGTTCTGCGCTTCGTCGATGATCAGGTACTTGTCGACGAACGTGCGGCCGCGCATGAAGTTCATGCTCTTCACCTTCAGGCGCGAACGGATCAGCTCCTGCGTCGCCGCACGGCCCCATTCGCCGGCTGCGTCGTCGGTCTTCTGCAGCACTTCGAGGTTGTCGTCGAATGCACCCATCCACGGCTGCATCTTCTCTTCCTCGGTGCCGGGCAGGAAACCGATGTCCTCGCCGACGGGCACGGTCGCGCGCGTCACGATGATCTCGTTGTAGCGCTTGTCGTCGAGCACCTGCGCGAGGCCGGCCGCGAGCGCGACGAGCGTCTTGCCGGTGCCGGCCTGGCCGAGCAGCGTGACGAAGTCGATCTCGGGGTTCATCAGCAGGTTCAGCGCGAAGTTCTGCTCGCGGTTGCGCGCGGTGATGCCCCACACGTTGTTCTTGTGGTGGCTGTAGTCGCGCAGCGTCTGCAGCAGCGCCGTCTTGCCGTTCAGCTCGCGCACGATCGCGTGGAACGTCGGCTCGCCGTTCTGCGGCTCGAGATAGACGAACTCGTTGACGAGCATCGACCCGCAGAGCGGGCCCGTCACGCGGTAGTACGTGGTGCCCGTCTTCGTGTCCTGCCAGCTCTCCATCCCCTTCGCGTGTTTCGTCCAGAAGTCCTGCGGCAATTCGCGCACGCCGCTATAGAGGAGATCCTTGTCCTCGAGGACCTGGTCGTTGAAGTAGTCTTCCGCGGGCAGGCCGAGCGCATGCGCCTTGATGCGCATGTTGATGTCTTTCGACACCAGCACGACCTGGCGGTCCGGCCGGTCGCGCTGCAGCGCGCGCACGACGCCGAGGATCTGGTTGTCGGCCTTGCCTGCGGGCAGGCCTTCGACCGGTGCGATGTCCGCGAGCCTGGTCTGGAAGTAGAGGCGGCCGAGCGCCTCGCGGCTGCCGAGACGCGACAGCGGAATGCCGTCGGAGATCGGGCCGCCGTCGGCGACCAGCGCGTCGAGCGTGCGGCTCACCTGGCGCGCGTTGCGCGCGACTTCGGACATCCCCTTCTTGTGGTTGTCGAGTTCCTCGAGCGTCATCATCGGCAGATAGACGTCGTGTTCCTCGAAGCGGAAGAGGCTGCTCGGGTCGTGCATCAGCACGTTCGTGTCGAGCACGAACAGCTTCTGCAATTCGGCCTCGGCCGCCTTGCGGCTGCGCGACTTCGTCGCGGCACCGGCATCGCGTGCGCTCGCGGTGGTCGGCTTGCCGGCCGCGGGCTTGTCGTTGCGTGCGACGACCGGCGCGGCGGGGGCGGCGGGGGCCGCCGGTTCGACCGGCGCCGGCATCGGCTGCAGCAGCGCGGCCGTCTGTCTGGTTTTGCGACCGCGGGCGGGCGTGCCCGCGGCTTCTTGCGTCGACGCCGCGACGGCGCGCAGCGGCGCGGCCGTGTTCGCGGCTTCGGTCATCGGTTGGGCCACGCTGGCCGGGCCATATTCTCCGGCTGTGGAGGCGTCCCCTTCGGCGGATTTCTTCGCGGCTTTCGCGGGCCGCGCTTTCGCCTTGTATTCATCGGGCGGCAGCAGGCTGCCGAGCTTGCTGGGGGCAGTAGGCAAAGGCATGGTGTCCCTCGGGAGGAATCGTGTCGCATGGCGTGCGCCGCTGATCGCATCCTGCGTGACGTGGAAGGTGCATGCAGTTTGCGCGCGGTGGCGCACAGGAAATTCGTCTAGCCGGTTCGCCTAAGTGTCGATCAGCTCCTTGACGGGGTGAGGGGCCGGACCGAGAGCCGGCGCGCAGTCCATAAAAAAAGCCGCTGCCCCGGGGACCGGGACATGCGGCTCGGCTGATACCGTCGTGATGCGCGTCAGGTGCCGGAAAGCATCGCAACGGGCACCGGCGCAGCTACGAGAAATATGGGGCGAACTGGCATTCATTGCGGCCCAATATAACGCGGCTCAAAGCGCTTGTACAGCACTTAGCACGTCGTCCACGTGACCGGGCACCTTGATGCCGCGCCATGCCTGGCGAAGTACGCCGTCGGCGTCGATCAGGAACGTTGAACGCTCGATTCCGCGCACTTCCTTGCCATACATTTTCTTCATCTTGATGACATCGAACAGCGCGCACAGCGCCTCGTCGGCATCGGAAATCAGCGGGAACGGCAGTTCGAGCTTCGCCTTGAAATTGTCATGCGAGCGCAGGCTGTCGCGCGACACGCCGATCACTTCGGCGCCGGCCTTCTTGAACTTCGGATAGAGATCGCGGAACTGCAGGCCTTCGGTGGTGCAGCCCGGCGTGTTGTCCTTCGGATAGAAATACAGGACGAGCTTCTTGCCCTTGAGGTCGGACAGCGAAATGTCGCCGCCCGTCGCCGGTGCGGTGAAATCGGGAACTTGACGGTCAACTTCGACGGACACGAGTTTCTCCTGTTGTTATGGAAAGGCGCCGCTCGGGCGGCGCGGTTCGGCGGGGCGTCGCGGCGGCACGCCGCAAGGGCAGGGCAGGCGGCGCGGGTGCGCGCGAACTCAGTCGGGCTGGACGATCAGCTCGCCGGAGCGGCCGGGAATCTCGCCCCACGTGACAGGGTACGATGGCAGCGAGTCGCGGTCCAGCGTCGCGTGGTAGTCGCCCATCGTCGCAAACGTATGGCCCTGTGCGCGCCAGCCGGCGAGCAGCTGCTCGAATACCGGCGCGAGCTTCTGGCCTTCCAGTTCCGCATGCAGCGTGAACACCTGGTCGTGCGGATTGGTTTCCGTGAACTTCAGGATGTGCGCGGCGACGTTGTGCGTGTCGATGCCGTCGATGCCGAGCACTTCGTCGAGGGTCGGCAGCGTGGTCGGCATCTGCACGTGCGACAGCGTGCGGCCGCCGACCACGGGCAGATACGGCGAATGGCCGCGGCCGTCGGATGCGTAGCGCATCCCCCACGCGTCGATCTGCTCGAACGCCGCGTCGTTCATCTGCCAGCCGGCCGCGCCGTGCGTGACGGGTGGCGCGCCGAAGACGTCGACGAAGCGCGCATGGCTCTTCTGCATTTCACGCGCGGTCCAGTCGCGATCGCGCACGCGCACGTTGTCCTGCCAGTACACGTGATCCCACGTATGGATCCCGCATTCGAAGCCGGCCTCGTGGATCGCGCGCATGTCGGCGATCGCGCGGCGGCCGATGTCGGGGCCCGGCAGCAGCACCCCGTACATCAGCTGCTTCACGCCGTAGTGCTCGACCACCGACGTGCGCGACACCTTCTTCAGGAAGCCAGGGCGGAACACGCGCCGCAGCGCCCAGCCCGTGTGATCGGGCCCGAGGCTGAAGAGGAAGGTCGCGCGCGCGCTGAAGCGGTCGAAGATGCGCGCGAGGTTCGGCACGCCTTCGCGCGTGCCGCGCAGCGTGTCGACGTCGATCTTGAGGACGATACGAGCCAAGCGAGCGTCCCGTCAGTTCTGCTGCTCGACCAGCGCGCGCGCATCGGCGACATGGCCGCGATACGCTTCGAAGATCTTGCGCAGCGCGTCGTCGAACGTCGATTGCGGCGCCCAGGCGAGCTCCTGCATCGTGTTGTCGATCTTCGGCACGCGGTTCTGCACGTCCTGGTAGCCATTGCCGTAGTAGGCGCCCGACGTCGTTTCGACGAGTTGCACCTGCTTCGCGGAGCCGGCGTATTCCGGGTATTCGGCGGCCAGTTCGAGCATCTTGTGCGCGAGTTCGCGAACCGAGAAATTATTCTTCGGATTCCCGATGTTGTAGATCTTGCCCGATGCGACGCTGTTCTTGTTGTCGATGATCTTCATCAGCGCGCTGATGCCGTCGTCGATGTCGGTGAACGCGCGCTTCTGCGAGCCGCCGTCGACGAGGCTGATGTTCTCGCCGCGCACGATGTGGCCGAGGAACTGCGTGACGACGCGCGAGCTGCCTTCCTTCGGCGTGTAGATCGAGTCGAGGCCCGGGCCGATCCAGTTGAACGGACGGAACAGCGTGAAGTTCAGGCCTTCCATCCCGTAGCCCCAGATCACGCGGTCCATCAGCTGCTTCGAGCAGGCGTAGATCCAGCGCGGCTTGTTGATCGGGCCGTACGTGAGCGCCGATGCATCCGGGTCGAACTGCTCGTCCGAGCACATGCCGTAGACCTCGGAGGTCGACGGGAACACGAGGTGCTTGCCGTACTTGACGGCCGAACGCACGATCGGCAGGTTCGCCTCGAAGTCGAGCTCGAACACGCGCAGCGGCTGCTGGACGTAGGTCGCGGGCGTCGCGATCGCGACGAGCGGCAGGATCACGTCGCACTTCTTCACGTGATACTCGACCCACTCCTTGTTGATCGTGATGTCGCCTTCGAAGAAGTGCATCCGCTCGTGGTTGACGAGGTCGCCCAGCCGATCGGTCTGCATGTCCATGCCGAACACTTCCCAATCGGTGGTTTCAAGAATGCGCTTCGACAGGTGATGGCCGATGAAGCCGTTCACACCCAGGATCAGGACTTTTTTTGCTTTCATGAATGACGGGAAGAATGAATGAACTGCGCGAATTCCGCGGGCGTCACGACGGTTTCGCTGCCGTCGCGCTGCTGCCACAGCTCGAGAATGGATAGGGCGCGGCTGTCGCCGCAGACGCCGAATAGCGCATTATCGCTTACGTGCAGGCCGGGCGGCAAATCCGCTGCGGCCGCGGCGGCGGCGCTGCCGGGCGCCGCGAGGCGCGCGCGGGCGATCACGAAACGCGTGCCGGCGACGTCGGTGAACGCGCCCGGATACGGGGGCGCGACCGCGCGTACCAGGTTGTAGACCTGCGCGGCCGGCTTCGACCAGTCGACGCGGCCGTCCTCCGGCTTGCGCCCGCCGTAGTAGCTGCCGTTCGCGAGATCGTTCGGCAGGTGCGGCGCCTCGCCCGCGAGCAGCGCGGGCAGCACGCGCCAGAGCGTCTGCTCGGCGGCGACCGTCACCTTGTCGAACACCTGCGCGGCCGTGTCGTCCGGCAGGATCGGCACGGCGGTCTGGCCGATGATCGCGCCCGCATCGGGCTTCGCGGCCATCTCGTGCAGCGTCGCGCCGGTTTCCGTTTCGCCGTTCAGCACGGCCCAGTTGGTCGGTACCCGACCCCGGTATTTCGGCAGCAGCGAACCGTGCATGTTGTACGCGCCGCGCGGAGCGATCGCGAGCAGGTCCACCGGCAGCATGTGGCGGTAGTAGAACGAGAAGATGAACTCGGGCCGCGCGTCGGATACCGCGCGGCGCAGTGCCGGATCGGCGGGGTCGGCCGGCGTGACGACCGGGATCCCGTGCTCGGCGGCCACCGATGCGACGCTGCCGAACCAGATGTTCTCGTTCGGGTTGTCCTCGTGCGTGACGACGAGCGCGACGTCGACGCCGCGTGCCAGCAGCACCTGCAGGCAGCGCACGCCGACGTTGTGATACGCGAAGACGACGGCGCGCGGCTTCATTGCGACGTCCCCGTGCGGCTCGCGGGGGCCGGCACTGCCGGCATGCCGTCGTGCTGTTCGAGCACGGCCTGGATCAGGTAGCGCGGCCGTGCACGCACCTGCTGGTAGATGCGGCCGACGTATTCGCCGAGCAGGCCGAGCGCGAAGATGATCACGCCGAGCAGGAAGAACGTGATCGCGAACAGCGTGAACACGCCTTGCACTTCCGCGCCGACGATGAAGCGGCGCACGAGCAGCAGCACGAACAGCGCGGCGGAGCCGAGCGACAGGATCACGCCGATGAACGACAGCCACTGCAGCGGCACGACCGAGAAGCCCGTCACGAGGTCGAAGTTCAGCCGGATCAGGCTGTACAGCGAGTACTTCGACTCGCCCGCGAAGCGTTCCTCGTGCGCGACCTCGATTTCGGTCGGTTTCTGCGCGAACGTGTAGGCCAGCGCGGGGATGAACGTGTTGACTTCGCCGCACACGTTGATCGTGTCGATGATGCGGCGGCTGTACGCACGCAGCATGCAGCCCTGGTCGGTCATCTTGATCCGGGTGATGCGCTCGCGCAGCCGGTTCATCATCTGCGACGCCTTGCGGCGCCACAGGCTGTCCTGACGCTGCTTGCGGATCGAGCCGACGTAGTCGTAGCCTTCGCGCATCTTCGCGATCAGCTTGCCGATTTCCTCGGGCGGGTTCTGCAGGTCGGCGTCGAGCGTGATGACGATCTCGCCGCGCGACTGCGCGAAGCCGGCGAGGATCGCCATGTGCTGGCCGTAGTTGCCGTTGAGCAGCACGACACGCGTCGTGTCGGGGCGCACGTGGAACTGGTCCGCCAGCATCGCGGCCGAGCGGTCGCGGCTGCCGTCGTTGATCAGGATCACTTCGTACGACGTGCCGAGTGCGTCGAGTGCCGGGTAGAGCCGCGCGAACAGCGCGGCCAGGCCGTCTTCCTCGTTGTACACGGGGATGATGACCGATACCTCCGGGTTCGCGGCGCCCGGATGCCCGGCGCGTGCTTCAAGGTGATTCATGTACGCTTATTTTCCGTATTGTTCGCAAATCTGGTTGATGGCGTCGGCCACGCGACGCACGTCGTCTTCCGTCATCTGCGTGAAGAGCGGCAGCGTGACGGTCGATGCGCCGTATCGTTCGGCGTGGGGGAACATGCCCTCCTTGAAGCCGCGCGCACGATACAGCGTGAAAAGATGGATGGCCGGATAGTGGACGCCCGTGCCGATGCCGCGCTCCTTCATCTGCGCCATGAAATCGGCGCGCGAGATCGACAGCCGGTCGAGCGGCAGCGTGACCTGGAACATGTGCCAGTTGCTGTTCTCGAAATCGGCGACGGGCAGGCCGAGCCCGAGCTGCACGGCCGCACCGCCGTCGAGCGCGGCGAAATACGCGCGCGCGAGTGCGCGGCGCTGCGCGGTGAAGCGCTCGAGGTGCGGCAGCTGGCCGAGGCCGACGCGCGCGGCGACGTCGGTCAGGTTGTACTTGCCGCCGAGCACGTCGCAGTCCATCCCGTCGAAGCCGGTGCGCGTGATGCCCTGCAGCCGGTACTTCTGCGCGAGCGTCGCCTCGTCCTCGTTGTTCAGCACGAGCGCGCCGCCTTCGATCGTCGTCAGGTTCTTGTTCGCGTGGAAGCTGAACGACACGATGTCGCCGATCGCGCCGATGCGCTTGCCTTGCCACGTCGAGCCGAGCGCCTGCGCGGCGTCCTCGATCACGCGCAGGTTGTGTGCGCGCGCAATCGCGTACAGGCGGTCCATGTCGACCGGCAGGCCGGCCAGGTAGACCGGGATGAGCGCCTTCGTGCGCGGCGTGATCGCCTGCTCGAGCTTGTCGAGGTCGATGTTGCGCGTGACGGGGTCGATGTCGGCGAACACGGGCGTCGCGCCCGTCTCGAGGATCACGTTGCTGGTCGACACCCACGACGCCGGCGTCGTGATCACCTCGTCGCCGGGGCCGACGCCCGCGATGCGCAGGCCGATCTCGAGCGTGCAGGTGCCCGAATTGAACGCGCGGACCGGACGGCCGCCGCAGTACTCGGACAGCGCGGCTTCGAACTTCTGGCTCTGCGGGCCGGTGGTGATCCAGCCCGAGCGCAGCACGTCGACGACGCCCTGGATGGTTTCCTCGTCGATCTCGGGGCGGGTGAACGGCAGGAACGGAGCGGTAGTCTGGCTCATGAACACTTTGCCTGTAATGGCGTGTAATAAAGGGGTCGGGCGATCCGGCCCGAAACCGGCATTAAACACCGGTTGCCGGATTCGTACCGTGATTTTTTGTAGGCGGACGCTTAATGCCCGCCGGGCCGGCGGGGCGCGCTCAACTGCGCGCGAGCACGAGCACGCCGATCAGGATGATGCCGATGCCGACCAGCCGCTGGACCGACAGCACCTCGCCGAACAGGTACCAGGCGGCGAACGCGTTGACCACGTAGCCGAGCGACAGCATCGGGTAGGCGATCGACACGTCGACCCGCGACAGCCCGACAATCCAGACGACGACGCTCAGCACGTAGCAGCCGAGGCCGCCGATGATCGGCAGCTGGGTCGCGATCTTCAGGCCGACCGGCAGGATGTTCGCACGGCTGAATTCGAAGTGTCCAACGGCGTTGACGCCGGCTTTCAGCAGAAGTTGCGCACAGGCGTTGAGCATCACGCCGGTGATGATGCAGACGAACGAAACGGGATTCATGCGGCGGGCGTCCTTACGATTGCGGTTTCTCGACGATCACGCGGCGGTTGTCGCGCGCGATCACGCGCATCGGCACGCCTTGCCTGACCAGCGTGTCGTACTGGCCGGGCGGCATGATCGCGAGCGCATGGGTGTCCTGCTTCCAGCGTTCGATCCATTGGTCGACGGTCGGGATCCACTTGTCCGGCTCGACCGAGATCCCGAATGCGAGCTCGTCCTGGCGCTGGACCATGATCGTCGTGTGGCCCATATAGAACGGGAACGTGTGATCGAGCATCTCGATCGAGTAGAACGGCGTGTCGGGCGGCAGCTTCGCCAGTTCGGCGCGCACGGCGGGCGCGAGCAGCGCGCCCGAGCTGTAGCGGCCGAATTCGTCGTGACCGGTGCCGCCGATCGTGCCGAACGCGAGCCACGCGGCGCCGAACGCGGTGATCGCGGCCGCGACGCCCACGCGGCGGTTCAGCCAGGCGGCCGCGAGCGTCAGCGCGCCCGCGACCGCGAGGCCCGCGTACAGCCACACCTGGAACGCACGATACAGCGCGTTCGGCGTGCGGGCGTCGCCCTGATACGCGAGGAAGATGATCCCGAACGCCGCGACGACGAAGAACACGAGGTAGCCGAGCAGGTGGCGGCGGAACCGGTCGGCGCTCATCAGCGGCAGGTACGCGCCGATGATCAGCGCGAGCGCCGGCGCGACCGGCAGCACGTACGAGATCAGCTTCGAGTGCGACGTGCTGAAGAACAGGAAGATGAACGCGCTCCAGATCAGCAGCACGAGCATCGGCGAGAAGCCGTTCGGCTGGCGCGGCATCCGCAGCGCATGGCGGATGCTCTGCCACGCGACCGACAGCCACGGCAGGAAGCCGACCAGCAGCACCGGCACGAAATAGTAGAACGGGCCCGGGCGGTTCTGTTCCGGGGTCAGGTAACGGCGGAACTGCTGGACAATGAAGAAGAAGTTGAAGAACTCGGGGTTGCGCTGCTGGACGAGCACGAACCACGGCGTGACGATCGCGAAGAAGATCACGAGGCCGCTCACCAGATACAGCCGCTTCCACAGTGCCCAGTCCCGGGCGATCAGCGTGTAGAGCACGAGCACGGCGCCGGGCAGGATCAGGCCGACGAGGCCCTTGGACAGCACGGCGAACGCCATCGCGGCCCAGCACGCCCACATCCAGCCGCGCACCGCGCCCGCCGGCAGCCCGGGCCGCTGCGCGAGCAGCAGCGAGCAGAGCGACAGCGCCATCCAGAACGCGAGCCCCATGTCGAGGGCGTTGAAGTGGCCCATCAGGTTCCAGTACGGCGAGCACGCGAGCACGACGGCCGCGAGCAAGCCGGACAACGGGTTGAACAGGCGCGCGCCCGTGAAGCCGACCAGCAGCACGCCGGCGAAGCTGGCGAGGCCCGTGTACAGGCGCGCCTGCCATTCGCCGATGCCGAACCAGGCGAACGTCAGCGCGTTCAGCCAGGTCTGCAGCGGCGGCTTCTCGAAATACTTGTAGCCGTTGTAGCGCGGCGTGATCCAGTCGCCGGTGACGAACATTTCCCGCGCCATTTCCGCGTAGCGGCCTTCGTCGCTCGGGATCAGGTGGCGCAGCCCGAGCGGCGCGAACCAGACGATCGCGAGCGCGACGAGCAGGAGGACGAGCGTGATGCGATTGAGCGGTAGCCTCGACGGCGTATCGTTCATGAATTTTCAGCCTGTTGGTTGTTGTAAGCGCCGCCGGCGGGTCGCGCCGGCGGCGGCCGGCTTGCCGGTTGCCGATCCGCGTGATGATCCGGGGATCGACCCGGTGTGCCGGCCCGAGTTTTACCGCATCGGGGATTAACGTTCAATTAAGAGCGCGGCGGCCACTTTGCGGCCCTCGGCCATCAGGATGTTGTAGGTCCGGCAGGCGGCCTGGAAATCCATCGTCTCGACGCCGATCCGCTTGGCCGTCAGCGCGGCCACGAGGCGCGGGTGCGGGAAGCGCAGCCGCGCGCCGCTGCCGAAGATCACGAGTTCGGGGGCCGGGTCGAGCAGCATCGCGAAATGCTCGGGCGCAAGCGCGTCGAACGACGACACGGGCCAGTCCCGCACCGGCGCGCCGGGCAGCACGATGACGCTCCCTTCGTGGCGTTGGAGGTTGACGTCGACATAATCGGGGCCGTAGCCGGTGACGGTGTTGAGCGCGCCGCTCGTGTCCTGGTGCAGTTTCAAATCGGTATTCCGCGGTTCCGTGGAGGGAAGGTCTGGCAAGGGCCGCACGGGCCCGGGCGGCCGTTTCGCGACCGGCGCACGCGGGACGCCTGACGGCGCGGGCCCGGAGCGGCCATGGTGCATTGCGAAAGTTGGCCAAAATCCGCTAAATTATAACTTTTTGGTCGCCCCCGGGCGCCACTTGCATCGTGCGTCGCCACAAGCCGCGTCCGACTGCCCGCATTTTCCCCAGTCTAGACAGCGCGCATAGACCAGCCGCTCTCCAGTTTTGATCCCGTCCCCGGCCGCAAGGCCAACCCAGGAACCGTGTCGTCGTGAAACCGATTCAGAAGTCGAACAAGCTGCTCAACGTCTGCTACGACATCCGTGGCCCCGTGCTCGAGCACGCGAAGCGCCTCGAGGAAGAAGGCCACCGGATCATCAAGCTGAACATCGGCAACCTCGCGCCGTTCGGTTTCGACGCGCCGGACGAAATCATCCAGGACATGATCCGCAACCTGCCGGCGTCGTCCGGCTATTCGGATTCGAAGGGCGTGTTCTCGGCCCGCAAGGCCGTGATGCACTACACGCAGCAAAAGGGCGTCGTCGGTGTCGGCCTCGACGACATCTACATCGGCAACGGCGCGTCCGAGCTGATCGTGATGGCGACCCAGGCGCTGCTGAACGACGGCGACGAAGTGCTGCTGCCGGCGCCCGACTACCCGCTGTGGACGGCCGCCGTGAGCCTGTCGGGCGGCACGCCCGTGCACTACGTGTGCGACGAGCAGAACGCGTGGATGCCCGACCTCGACGACATCCGCCGCAAGATCACGCCGAACACCAAGGCGATCGTCGTGATCAACCCGAACAACCCGACCGGCGCGCTTTATTCCGACGAATTGCTGCTCGAATTGCTCGAGATCGCACGTCAGCACGGGCTGATCGTGTTCGCCGACGAGGTCTACGACAAGATCGTCTACGACGGGCTCGAGCACACGGCGCTGGGCTCGCTGTCGGAAGACGTGATCACCGTCACGTTCAACAGCCTGTCGAAAAGCTATCGCTCGTGCGGCTACCGCGCGGGCTGGATGGCCGTGTCGGGCCTCGGCGGCGACAACCGCCGGCGCGCGAAGGATTACCTGGAAGGCCTCGGGATCCTGTCGTCGATGCGCCTGTGCGCGAACGTGCCCGGGCAGTTCGCGATCCAGACCGCGCTCGGCGGCTACCAGAGCATCAACGAGCTGATCGTGCCGAGCGGGCGCCTCTTCAAGCAGCGCGAGCTCGCGTACGACATGCTCACGTCGATTCCCGGCGTGACCTGCGTGAAGCCGCAGGCCGCGCTGTACATGTTCCCGCGCCTCGATCCGAAGCTTTATCCGATCCAGAACGACCAGCAGTTCATCCTCGACCTGTTGCTCGAGGAACGCGTGCTGCTCGTGCAGGGGACGGGCTTCAACTGGGCGGCGCCGGATCACTTCCGCGTGGTCTTCCTGCCGAACCTCGACGACCTGACCGATTCGATCAACCGGATCGCGCGCTTCCTCGACGGCTACCGCAAGCGTCATTCGGTCTGAGCGGACAGCGTCCCCCGGCATTCATTCAATTCTTACTCATCGATCACACGCAGCATGGAACCGATCAAAGTTGGCCTGTTGGGCTTCGGCACCGTCGGCAGCGGCACCTTCACGGTGCTGCACCGCAACCAGGAAGAAATCAAGCGACGCGCGGGGCGCGGCATCGAGATCGCGCGCATTGCCGTGCGCAATCCGGCCAAGGCGCAGGCCGCGCTCGGCGGTAACGCCGGCGCCGCGCAGATCACCGACGATTTCAACGCGGTCGTCGACGATCCGTCGATCTCGATCATCGCCGAGATGATCGGCGGCACGGGCATCGCACGCGAGCTCGTGCTGCGCGCGATCGCGAACGGCAAGCACGTCGTGACGGCGAACAAGGCGCTGCTCGCGGTACACGGCACCGAGATCTTCGAGGCCGCGCGCGAGAAGGGCGTGATGGTCGCGTTCGAGGCGGCCGTCGCCGGCGGCATCCCGATCATCAAGGCGCTGCGCGAAGGCCTGACCGCGAACCGCATCCAGTACATCGCCGGCATCATCAACGGCACGACGAACTACATCCTGTCGGAAATGCGCGACCGCGGCCTCGACTTCGCGACCGCGCTGAAGGCCGCGCAGGAGCTCGGCTATGCGGAAGCCGATCCGACCTTCGACATCGAAGGCGTCGACGCCGCGCACAAGGCGACCATCATGAGCGCGATCGCGTTCGGCGTGCCGGTCCAGTTCGACCGTGCCTACGTCGAAGGCATCAGCAAGCTCGACGCGACCGACATCCGCTACGCGGAAGAGCTCGGCTACCGGATCAAGCTGCTCGGCATCGCGCGCCGCGCCGAAAACGGCATCGAGCTGCGCGTGCACCCGACGCTGATTCCGGAGAAGCGCCTGCTCGCGAACGTCGAGGGCGCGATGAACGCGGTCGTCGTGCACGGCGACGCGGTCGGCACGACGCTGTACTACGGCAAGGGCGCGGGCGCGGAACCGACCGCGTCGGCGGTCGTCGCGGATCTCGTCGACGTCACGCGCCTGCACACGGCCGACCCAGAGCATCGCGTGCCGCATCTCGCGTTCCAGCCGGACAGCCTGTCGAACACGCCGATCCTGCCGATCGAGGAAGTGACGAGCGGCTACTACCTGCGCCTGCGCGTGGCCGACCAGACCGGCGTGCTCGCGGACATCACGCGCATCCTCGCCGCCACGGGCATCTCGATCGACGCGCTGCTGCAGAAGGAATCGGAGCAGGTCGACGACGCGAACGGCGAAACCGACATCATCCTGATCACGCACGAGACGCTCGAGAAGCACGTGAACGCGGCGATCGCGCAGATCGAGCGCCTCGCGACGGTGGTCTCGAAGGTGACGAAGCTGCGCATGGAAGCGCTGAACTGAGGACCAGGAACGACATGAACTACATCTCCACGCGCGGCGCCGGCATCGGCGAGCGCCACACGTTCTCCGACATCCTGCTCGGCGGCCTTGCGAAGGACGGCGGGCTGTACCTGCCGGCCGAATACCCGCAGGTGTCGGCCGACGAACTCGCGCGCTGGCGCACGCTGCCGTACGCGGATCTCGCGTTCGAGATCCTGTCGAAGTTCTGCGACGACGTGCCGGCCGACGACCTGCGCGCGATCACGCGCCGCACCTATACGGCCGCCGTATACAGCAACACGCGCCACGGCGAGAATGCGTCCGACATCACGCCGCTGAAGACGCTCGGCACCGAGAACGGCGCGGCGCTGTCGCTGCTCGAACTGTCGAACGGCCCGACGCTCGCGTTCAAGGACATGGCGATGCAGCTGCTCGGCAACCTGTTCGAGTACACGCTCGCGAAGCACGGCGAAGCGCTGAACATCCTCGGCGCGACGTCGGGCGACACCGGCAGCGCGGCCGAGTACGCGATGCGCGGCAAGGCAGGCGTGCGCGTGTTCATGCTGTCGCCGCACAAGAAGATGAGCGCGTTCCAGACCGCCCAGATGTTCAGCCTGCAGGATCCGAACATCTTCAACCTCGCGGTCGAAGGCGTGTTCGACGACTGCCAGGACATCGTGAAGGCTGTCTCGAACGATCACGCGTTCAAGGCGCAGCAGAAGATCGGCACGGTCAACTCGATCAACTGGGCGCGCGTCGTCGCGCAGGTCGTGTACTACTTCAAGGGCTATTTCGCGGCGACGACGTCGAACGACGAGCGCGTGTCGTTTACGGTGCCGTCGGGTAACTTCGGCAACGTCTGCGCGGGTCACATCGCGCGGATGATGGGCCTGCCCATCGCGAAGCTCGTGGTCGCGACCAACGAGAACGACGTGCTCGACGAGTTCTTCCGCACCGGCGCATACCGCGTGCGCAGCGCGGAAAACACCTATCACACGAGCAGCCCGAGCATGGACATCTCGAAGGCATCGAACTTCGAGCGCTTCGTGTTCGACCTGCTCGGCCGCGATCCGGCCCGCGTGATGCAGCTGTTCCGCGACGTCGAGGAGAAGGGTGGTTTCGATCTCGCGGCGAGCGGCGATTTCGCGCGCGTCGCCGAGTTCGGCTTCGTGTCGGGCCGCAGCAGCCACACGGACCGTATCGCGACGATCCGCGACGTGTTCTCGCGCTACGACACGATGATCGATACGCACACGGCCGACGGCGTGAAGGTCGCGCGCGAGCATCTCGACGCGGGCGTGCCGATGGTCGTGCTCGAGACGGCCCAGCCGATCAAGTTCGGCGAGACGATCCGCGAAGCGCTCGATCGCGAGGCCGAGCGGCCGGCTGCATTCGACGGGCTCGAGGCGCTGCCGCAGCGTTTCGAGGTCGTGAAGGCCGACGCGCAGCAGGTGAAGGACTTCATCGTCGCGCATACGGGCGCATGACGTAGCACCGGGGTAGCACCGTGCCGCGGGGTCGCAAGCCCGGCGGCGCAGCACGGCCGGAATGCCGATTCGTCGCACGGATCGGGGTTCCGGCCGTTTTGTTTGGGTTGGGCGGCGGCCGCGCACGGGCGCGCCGTCCGCCGGCGCGCGAATCGAAACAAGCAAATCGCAACGAGTGCCAGTGCCGCGTGTTCGCGCCGATCACAGTTGCCGCATGTCCGGCATATCGCGCGTGGGCGCGACGGCGTCGCTACAATGACGTATTGACTCCAACGTTTCCCCGATTCCATCGATGTCGAATCCGAATCCCGCGGCGCCGCGCGCGCCGATGCTGTCGACCGCCGAGGCGCTCGCCGCGCTGCTCGAAGCCGCGAAGCCGTTGCCCGGCGCCGAAACCGTCGCCACGCTCGACGCGCTCGGCCGCGTGCTGGCGGCCGACGTGAGTTCGCCGCTCGACGTGCCGCCGATGCATACGAGCGCGATGGACGGCTACGCGGTGCGCGTCGCCGACCTGCTGCACGGCGAGCGGCGCCTGCCGGTGTCGCAGCGGATTCCTGCCGGCCATCCGGCTGCGCCGCTCGCGGCGGGCACGGCCGCGCGGATCTTCACCGGCGCGACGGTGCCGCCCGGCGCCGACGCCGTCGTGATGCAGGAACAGACGTCGGCCGACGGCGATGCGGTCGAGATCCTGCACACGCCGAAGGCCGGTGAATGGATCACCGCGCAGGGCGCGGACATCCGCCAGGGTTCGGTGATCCTGCCGTCCGGCACGCGGCTCACGCCGCAGGCGCTCGGGCTGGCCGCGTCGGTCGGCTGCGCGCAGCTGTCGGTCGCGCGGCGGATTCGCGTCGCGGTGTTCTTCACCGGCGACGAACTGACGATGCCGGGCGAGCCGCTGAAGCCCGGCGCGATCTACAACTCGAACCGCTTCACGCTGCGCGGGCTGCTCGAGCGGCTCGGTTGCCACGTGACCGACTACGGGATCGTGCCCGACTCGCTCGCCGCGACCCGCGACACGCTGCGCGAGGCCGCGCGCGATCACGACGTGATCCTGACGAGCGGCGGCGTATCGGTCGGCGACGAGGATCACGTGAAGCCGGCCGTCGAGGCCGAAGGGCGGCTCGCGCTGTGGCAGATCGCGATGAAGCCGGGCAAGCCGCTCGCGTTCGGCGCGGTGCGCCGCGGCGACGCGCGTCCCGACGCCCATTTCATCGGGCTGCCGGGCAACCCCGTGTCGAGCTTCGTCACGTTTCTGCTGTTCGTGCGGCCGTTCCTGCTGCGCCTGTCCGGCGTGCGCGACGTCGCGCCGCGCGCGCTGTCGCTGCGCGCGGACTTCTCGCAAGGCAAGGGCGACCGGCGCAACGAATTCCTGCGCGCGCGCGTCAACGCGGCCGGCGGCCTCGACCTGTTCCCGAACCAGAGCTCGGCGGTGCTGACGTCGACGGTCTGGGGCGACGGACTGATCGACAATCCGCCGCAGCACGCGATCAGCGCGGGCGAGACCGTGCGTTTCATTCCGTTTTCCGAATTGCTGTCGTAATACGACGGCTTCCCGACTTATGAAGATTCAGCTGAAATTCTTTGCAAGCGTGCGCGAGGCGCTGGGCGTGTCCGACGAGCAGGCCGACGTGCCGGACGGCGTGACGACCGTCGGCGACGTGCGCGCCTGGCTGCGCCTGCGCGGCGGCGCGTGGGCCGAAACGCTCGCCGAAGGGCGCGCGTTGCGCATGGCATGCAATCACGAGATGACCGATCCCGATACGCGGCTCACCGACGGTTGCGAGGTCGCGTTCTTTCCGCCGGTGACGGGCGGTTGAGCTTTGGATGGGACCAGAGTAGGTGCTAAAGCGCTAACTCTGGTCGACCGCGAAGCATGGGACCAGAGTAAGCGCTAAAGCGCCAACTCTGGTCGACCGCAAAGCATGGGACCAGAGTAAGCGCTAAAGCGCCAACTCTGGTCGACAGAGGCAGATGATGGCAACGATACGAATCCAGACCGACGACTTCGACCTGAACACCGAAGTCGCGGCACTGCGCGCGCGCAACCCGAAGATCGGCGCGGTCGCATGCTTCGTCGGCACCGTGCGCGACCTGAACGAAGGCGATTCGGTCGCCGCGATGGAACTCGAGCACTATCCGGGGATGACCGAGAAGGCGCTCGAGAAGATCGCCGCCGAGGCCGGCCGGCGCTGGCCCGGGATCGACGTCGCGATCGTGCACCGCGTCGGCCGGCTGCTGCCGCTCGACCAGATCGTGATGGTCGCGACGGTCGCGTCGCATCGCGGCGACGCGTTCGCGTCGTGCGAATTCGTGATGGACTACCTGAAGACCGAGGCGCCGTTCTGGAAGAAGGAAACAACGCCGGACGGCGAGCGCTGGGTCGATGCCCGCAGCACCGACGATGTGGCGCTCGCGCGCTGGGGCGTCGAATCGGGTAACACGCCGCGTTGAGCGCGGCGTTCGCATTGTGCGGCGATGTGCCGCAGGCGCTCGCGGGTTCGAGCGCCGCGAATCGTCGTGTCAGGCGTCCGGATCCGTGCCGCGTCCGATGATCTTCGTCGGAAACGGTTCGCCGCGGGCACGTGACGGCAGCGCATGCGGATCGTCGCCCGTGTCGCGGCGGCGCGGCGCGATCGCGTCGAGCAGCGCCTGCTGCTCGGGCGGAATCGGGTAATCCCAGCCGAATCGGCTCAGCTGCAGGCTCTGCGCGATCCGCAGCGCGGGCTCCATGAAGCGGATGGCCGCGGGCGGCGTGTAGCGCCCCTCGACGGTCTTCAGGAACAGCGACAGCCAGCGGCTGAAATGCGCGGGCTCGATCCCGTCGAGCGGCTGGTGCGCCTGCTGCACGTTGCCGCGATAGCTCTTGGTGCCGAGCACGAGGCTCGACCAGAAGCTCACCATCTTCGGCAGATGGTCGTCCCAGCGGCCGTCCAGCTTCGCGTCGAACACGGGGCCCAGCAGCGGATCGGCGCGCACGCGGTCGTAGAACGCGTACACGAGGTCGCGGATGTTGTCTTCGGTCGGTTCGGCGTCGCGCGGGCGGGCCGGGGCGGTATCGGGTGTGGCGGGCAGGGCGGTCATGGCAAAAAAGGGCCGGGAAATTCAGGGCATCGGTGACGTGTCGGCGGAACGGCGGCGCGGGCAACGCGCAGGACGCCGACGGAATTTTGACGCAAAATAGCGTCCACCCCTGCCTGAAAAATGCGCAAATTTCATGCATCTTATTGCGCGCAGGCCGTCCCGGCAACCCGGCGTCGTGGGTGGCCTCGACAGCCGCCCCCGCGCGCGTTCCGATCGACCCGCTTCGCCCGAGCGGGGCACGATCGACGATTTTCCGTATCTGCTCATGAGACTCACCGACTACACCGACTACTCGCTGCGCGTCATGTTGTATCTCGCCGTGCGCGGCGAGGGGCTCGCGACGATCCAGGAGATCTCGGACGCCTACGGCATCTCGAAGAACCATCTGATGAAAGTCGTGCAGCAGCTCGGCGAGCTCGGCTGGGTCGACACCGTGCGCGGCCGCAACGGCGGGCTGCGGCTGTTCCCCGAATCGCTGAAGCTGACGGTCGGCCAGGTGGTGCGCGCGACCGAAAACGATTTCGCGCTGGTCGGCTGCTTCGTGGCCGACGGCGACGAGGCGCGCGGCTGCGTGATCGAGCCGCAGTGCCGCCTGAAAGGTGTGCTGGCGGCCGCGCGCGACGCATTCTTCGCCGAGCTCGACCGCCACACGCTCGGCGAGCTGAGCGTGCCCGCGTCGCCGCTCGCCGCGCTGCTGGGCATTCGTCCGATCGCGCGGGTGCGCGCCGAACCGTCCGGGGATGACGCGCCGGCGGCCGCCGAATCGTCGTCGAGGGGCGACTGACACGCCGGCGCCATCCCCGCCGTCCGCGCTGCGGCCCGCCCACAGGCCGGCGGGTCGCCGCTCGGCGATTTTTGCGTTGAATCAACCCGAATTCCGCTTGAAACCCGTATAACCATCCTCATCTTGGTGTTAATCGAAAATTGGAGGTCTCACCAAATGAGAATCGACAAGCTCACCACCAAGTTCCAGGAAGCACTCTCTGACGCGCAAAGCCTCGCGGCAGGCCGCGACAATCAATACATCGAACCCGTTCACGTGCTGGCGGCGCTGGTCGCGCAGCAGGATGGCTCCGCCCGCTCGCTGATGTCGCGCGCGGGCGTTCACGTGCAGGCGCTGCAAGGCGCGCTGAACGAAGCCATTTCGCGCCTGCCGCAAGTGACGGGCACGGGCGGCGACATCCAGATCGGCCGGGAGCTGGCCGGGCTGCTGAACCAGGCCGACAAGGAAGCGCAGAAGCTCAACGACACGTTCATCGCGAGCGAGATGTTCCTGCTCGCCGTGTCCGACGACAAGGGCGAAGCCGGCAAGCTGGCCCGCCAGCACGGCCTCACGCGCAAGGCGCTCGAAGCCGCGATCGCCGCGGTGCGCGGCGGCTCGCAGGTGCACAGCCAGGACGCGGAAAGCCAGCGCGAGGCGCTGAAGAAATACACGGTCGACCTGACCGAGCGCGCCCGCGCGGGCAAGCTCGATCCGGTGATCGGCCGCGACGACGAAATCCGCCGTTCGATCCAGATCCTGCAGCGCCGCACCAAGAACAACCCGGTGCTGATCGGCGAGCCGGGCGTCGGCAAGACCGCGATCGTCGAAGGGCTCGCGCAGCGGATCGTCAACGGCGAAGTGCCGGAGACGCTGAAGGGCAAGCGCGTGCTGTCGCTCGACATGGCCGCGCTGCTCGCCGGCGCGAAGTATCGCGGCGAGTTCGAGGAGCGCCTGAAGGCCGTGCTCAACGACATCGCGAAGGACGAAGGCCAGACGATCGTGTTCATCGACGAGATTCACACGATGGTCGGTGCTGGCAAGGCCGAAGGCGCGATGGACGCGGGCAACATGCTGAAGCCGGCGCTGTCGCGCGGCGAGCTGCACTGCATCGGCGCGACCACGCTCGACGAATACCGCAAGTACATCGAGAAGGATGCCGCGCTCGAGCGCCGCTTCCAGAAGGTGCTCGTCGACGAGCCGAGCGTCGAGGCGACGATCGCGATCCTGCGCGGGCTGCAGGAGAAGTACGAACTGCACCACGGCGTCGACATCACCGACCCGGCGATCGTCGCCGCGGCCGAGCTGTCGCATCGCTACATCACCGATCGTTTCCTGCCGGACAAGGCAATCGACCTGATCGACGAGGCTGCGTCGAAGATCAAGATGGAAATCGATTCGAAGCCCGAAGAGATGGACAAGCTCGATCGCCGGCTGATCCAGCTGAAGATCGAGCGCGAGGCCGTGAAGAAGGAGCAGGACGAAGCGTCGCAGAAGCGCCTGCAGCTGATCGAGGAAGAGATCGAGCGGCTCGGCCGCGAATATGCTGACCTGGAAGAGATCTGGACCGCCGAGAAGGCCGCGGTGCAGGGCAGCGCGCAGCTCAAGGAAGAGATCGAGAAGGTGCGCGCCGACATCGCGCGTCTGCAGCGGGAAGGCAAGCTGGAGAAGGTCGCCGAACTGCAGTACGGCAAGCTGCCGCAACTCGAGTCGCGACTGAAGCAGGTCACGCAGGCCGAAGAGCAGGAGCAGCACAACCCGACGCGTCCGCGGCTGCTCCGCACGCAGGTCGGCGCCGAAGAAATCGCGGAAGTCGTGTCGCGCGCAACCGGGATTCCGGTGTCGCGGATGATGCAGGGCGAACGCGAGAAGCTGCTGCACATCGAGGAGAAGTTGCACGAGCGCGTGGTCGGCCAGGACGAGGCGATCAGCGCGGTCGCGGATGCGATCCGTCGTTCGCGCGCGGGTCTCGCCGATCCGAACCGTCCGTACGGCTCGTTCCTGTTCCTCGGCCCGACGGGGGTCGGCAAGACCGAGCTGTGCAAGGCGCTGGCGTCGTTCCTGTTCGATTCCGAAGAGCACCTGATCCGCATCGACATGAGCGAGTTCATGGAGAAGCACAGCGTCGCGCGGCTGATCGGCGCGCCGCCGGGCTACGTCGGCTACGAGGAAGGCGGCTACCTGACGGAAGCCGTGCGCCGCAAGCCGTACAGCGTGATCCTGCTCGACGAGATCGAGAAGGCGCATCCGGACGTGTTCAACGTGCTGCTGCAGGTGCTCGACGACGGCCGCATGACCGACGGGCAGGGGCGTACGGTCGACTTCAAGAACACGGTGATCGTGATGACGTCGAACCTCGGCTCGCAGGTGATCCAGGCGATGACGGGTTCGCCGCAGGAAGAGATCAAGGACGCCGTGTGGCTCGAAGTGAAGCAGCACTTCCGTCCGGAGTTCCTGAACCGGATCGACGACGTCGTCGTGTTCCACGCGCTCGATCGCAGCAACATCGAGTCGATCGCGAAGATCCAGCTCGCGCGCCTGCACGACCGGCTCGCAAAGCTCGACATGGCGCTCGACGTGTCGCCGGCGGCGCTCGAGCAGATCGCGAAGGTCGGCTACGATCCGGTGTTCGGCGCGCGGCCGCTGAAGCGCGCGATCCAGCAGGAGATCGAGAACCCGGTCGCGAAGCTGATCCTCGCGGGCCGCTTCGGTCCGAAGGACGTGATCCCGGTCGACGTCAACGACGGCCAGTTCGTGTTCGACCGCGTCGTGCACTGATCGCCGGCAATCGGCCGCGTGTCCGGTTCGCGCCGGGCACGCAAAAACAAACACCCCGCTCAGGCGGGGTGTTTGCATATGGGGCGGCCGAAACCGCCGGCGAGGCCGTCAGCCGGCGCGGCTCAGGCCTGCTTGTTGCCGCCGAACATGCCGGCGAGCTGCGTGAGCGTGCCCAGCACGTTCGACGTGTCGATCTGGCCGCCGGCCGGCACTTCGCCGTTCGGCGTCGCGCTGTTGACGACGTGCGGCAGCACCTGCGCGAGGATCGACGAGGCCTGGCCCGGATCGATGCCGATCTTGCTGGCGAGCGAACCGACGACGTCCGAGCCGAGCACGTTCTGCAGCGTGTCGGGCGAGATCGGCTGGTTTTCGCCGGTGCCGACCCACGAGCCGATCACGTCGCCGGCGCCGCCTTTCTGGAACTTCTCGATCAGGCCGTTCAGCCCGCCCGGCTGGTTGTTGATGAATTCGAGCGCGGTCGCGATCAGCGCGCTTTGCGAGTTGCCGCCGGCCTGGCCGCCGAGCAGACCGCCAACGATATCGAGGAGACCCATGGTTCTTCACCTTTACTGAAAAGGGCGCCGTGACGACGGCGCCCGTTGATCGAATGCCGCGCGCACGCCATCGCGCGCGCGGCGCACATCAGGCGCCCGACGCCGCGGCGGCGGAGGCTGCCTTGTCCTTCTTGCTCTTCTTCTTCGAACCCTTCGTCGCCTTCGTGGACGACGCTGCGGCCGGCGCGCTCGCGCTCGCGCCCGCGTCGGCGGAGGCCGCCGCGGCAGCGGCCGCCTTCTCCTTCTTCGAGGCGCGCTTGCCCTTGGCCGGCTTGGTCGCCGCTTCCGGAGCGCTCGCGGCCGGTGCAGGTGCCGCAGCCGTCGTGCCGGCCGTCGCGGTCGTCGACGTCGGAGCGGTGCCTGCCGGCGTCGTGGCCGACGTGGTCGACGAGGTCGTCGCGGCCGGCTTCGACAGCTTCACGCCCTTCGGCGGCGTCGACGAGCCGCCGATCGTCAGGCCGTTTTCCTCCAGATGCCCGACCGACTTCGTGCCGAGACCCTTCACGCGGTTCGCGAGATCGTCCGCGTCCTTGAACGGGCCGTTCTTGGTGCGTTCGTCGATGATCGCCTTCGACTTCACGGGGCCGAGGCCCTTCACCGATTCGAGCGCGGCCTGGTCGGCCGTGTTGACTTCGACGGCCGCGGCGAGGCCGGCGGCAAGCGACAGCGATAGCGCGACGAACAGCATCAGCAGCTTTTTCAGCATGGCAAAGGCTCCCTGGTTCTGACGGATGAATGGCTGTTGCAACGGACGGCGGGGCGAGGCCTGGCCGGGCGTCGCCGTTAAGCATAGGACAAATGCGTGCCCTTTTTGAGACAGGCTGACCGAATCTTGCTGAAGGCTTGCGTCGCTGTAAAGACGGAAAGCCGCGTCGGGTGGCCGTTTTGACCATTCTTTACGGTGTCCGCGGCGGTGATTCCAAATTGTTGTACTTGGCCGTGCGACAACGCTTGACTTAGAGTGAACTCTAACTCCTAACCTTGTTCCTGCCATGTCGAAAACCGTATCCAGATCCTCCACCGCCGGTCCGCTCACGATCGGGCAAGTCGCCGAACTGACCGGCGTGTCGACGCATACGCTGCGGTATTACGAGCAGGCCGGCCTGCTGCGCGCGATTTCGCGCACGGCGGCCGGGCACCGGCTCTACGCGCCGGCCGATCTTGACTGGCTGGGCTTCGTGATGCGCCTGAAGGCGACCGGCATGCCGATCGCGCAGATGCAGCAGTTCGCGGCGCTGCGTGCGCAAGGCGAGTCGACGTTCGGTGCGCGGCGGGACTTGCTGGTCGCGCATCGCGACGCGGTGCGCGCGCATATCGCGGAGTTGCAGGCAAGCCTCGACGCGATCGGCGACAAGATCACGTACTACGAGACGCAGGAACGCGAGACGGAACGACGGGCGAACCCTACTCACTCATTCTCGGAACAGGACGGACACCATGGAACGACTCGTTGAAGATCGCTATGCGCGCGGCTGGAACAAGCTGAAGGAAATCGACGGCGAAGTAGGCGAACGCGTGATCGCGTCGCTTGCGCCGATCGCGCCGGACTTCGGGCGGCTGATCGTCGAATTCGGTTTCGGCGACATCTACAGCCGGCCGCAGCTCGACCTGAAAGCGCGCGAGATCGCGACGATCGCCGCGCTGGCCGCGCTCGGCAACGCGCAGCCGCAACTGAAGGTGCATGTCGAGGCGGCGCTGAACGTCGGCTGCACGCGCGACGAGATCGTCGAGGTGTTCATGCAGATGGCCGTCTACGCGGGTTTTCCGGCCGCCCTCAACGCGTTGTTCGCCGCGCACGAGGTGTTCACGCGGCGCGATGAAGCGGCCGGTCGGGACGCCGGCACGACCGAAGCGGGCGCGCGCGCCGCGTGACGCGACGCGTGCCGACGCATCGCGCGAGCCCAATGCTTCAGAGGCGGTGCGGTGCGACGATCCGGTGTTTCGCGATCCGCCGGTACAACGTCGCGCGCGAGATGCCGAGCGCCTGCGCGGCAGCGTCCGGCCGCCAGCGATGCGCGGTGAGCGCCGCGACGATGCGGCCGCGTTCGTCGTCCGGCAGCGCGCCGGCCGGGCCCGCGCCGAGCTGCGCGGCGAGATCGGCGGGCAGGTCGCGCCGCGTCACGCGTGCGGCGTCGCACACCGCGCACGCATAGCGCAGCACGTTGCGCAGCTGCCGCACGTTGCCGGGCCACGGATACGCGGCGAGCTGCTCGGCGAGCGTCGCGTCGAGCGTGAGCACATGGCCGGTCGCCTGCGCTTCCTCGGCGAACACCGCGGCGATCACGTCGCGCACGTCCGCGCGCTCGCGCAGCGGCGGCAGTTCGAACGTCGCGCCGCTCAGCCGGTAATACAGATCCTCGCGGAACGTGCCGTCGGCCACCATCCGCGCGAGATCGCGGTGCGTCGCGCAGATCACGTCGAGATCGACGCGCACCGGCGTATCGCTGCCGAGCGGGACGACCTCGCCGTCGGCGAGCACGCGCAGCAGGCGCGTCTGCAGCGTGAGCGGCATGTCGCCGATTTCGTCGAGGAACAGCGTGCCGCCGTCGGCGAGCGCGATCTTGCCGCGCGCGCCGTGCTTGCGCGCACCGGTGAACGCACCGGCCGCATAGCCGAACAGCTCGCTTTCGATCAGCGCCTCGGGCAGCGCGCCGCAGTTGACCGCGACGAACGGCCGTGTGCGTCGCGCACCGGCGTCGTGGATCGCGCGGGCGAACACTTCCTTGCCCGCGCCGGTTTCGCCAAGCACGAGAATCGGCAGCCGCTTGCTCACGACACGCAGCGCGAGTTCGGCCTGCTGCGCGACCCGCGCGTCGCTACTGTGCAGGAACGGCGTCAGCGCGCCGACGTGGCGCTGCGCGGTGCCGGGGCGGCGCGATGCCGGGGCGGCTCGTGCCGTGCCGGTTTCGCGGCCGGCGCGCCGTAGCGGCGCGCGCAGCCGTGCGTAGAGCGGGGCGCCCGTCGCGCGCAGCCGCAGCGCGACGATCGCATCGAGCCGCGCGGCGTCGCGCAGCGGCATCTCGGTCGCATCGAAGATCTCGTCGATATGGCGCGGTTCGCGCAGCGCCGGCAGCGCGTCGCGCGCCGTCCGGTTCGCGGCGACGATATTGCCGCATTCGTCGAACGCGATCAGCCATTCGGGTTGCGCCTCGACGTAGTGACGATTCGGATGCCCGAACAATATCCAGTGCTGCGCGGTGCTGTGCACGAAGTAGCCATCCTCGATCAGCGCCGCGCTCTGCCGCACGAGCTGGTACACGAGACGCTGGCTGTCGCGGCCGTCCGGCGACTGGACGGCCGACGCATCGAGCACGCCGATCAGTTCGCCGCCCGGCGCGAAGATCGGGGCCGCGCTGCAGGTGAGCGTGGTGAACGCCGCGCGGAAGTGGTCGGTCTTGTGCACGGTGATCGGCGCGAGATCGGTCAGCACGCTCGCGACGCCGCAGGTGCCTTCCTCGCTTTCCGACCAGCACGAGCCGATGTGCAGCCCCGCATGACGGAAGTCGTTGCGGCGTTCGCGGTCGATCCGGTAATCGATCGTCACGCCGTGCGCGTCGGTCAGCATCACGCAGTAGTCGGCGACGCGAATCATGTCGTGCAGGCGTGTCAGGCACTGGCCCGATGCGCGCAGGAAGGCCTCCTCCTTGTCGCGCACCTCGCGCAGCTCGGCCGCGGTCAGCACGCGCGGGCCGATCGACGACGCCGGGTCGAGCGCGTAGCGCTCGAGCGAGCGCTGCCACGACGACACGAGACGCGCGGAATCGGCCGGCGCGGGCAGGCGTCCGGCGAGCGCGCCGAGCACACGGTCGGCGTGCTGGGCCTGGGGGACTGCGTAGGGCATGATCGGCTCCGGTTCCGTACGGCGGGGAATTCGATGTTCTTGTAGCACATCCGCTTGCGCGGATCACATTGCATCGCAGCACGCGCGCGGCGTGAGACGGTCGTCTCAGCGGTATCTCAGCCGGTCTCGCGCGGCTGAGACGCGCGGGCAGGCCGCGCGCAACGGTGGGCCGGCGCACGGCGGTGCGCGCCGCGCCGCGAGCCGCGTGGCTTGCCGGCGAAATTGCGGTCCGGATGAAGGCGCCGAAACCGGCGCGCCAGGAGATCGACCGCGTGAGACACACGGGCGGTTTCGCAGGGCGTCGGGCGCTCGCGGCAGCAGATGCCGATGCCTGGCGTACCGGCCGAGCCAGTCCACACGCGGGTTTCGCGGTCATTGCACACACGGTGGCACGCCGCTTGCAGATGTCACGGGCAAGCCGGCGCAATCGCGTCGGCGACGACGATCCGCTGCCCTCGATGACGGCGGACGACACATGCAAGGCCGGCGCGCGAGCGCCGGCCCACTGGATGGAGACAAGCCCGTGACGACGCCCGTGACCGTCGGCGTGATCGCGAACCCCGCATCGGGGCGCGACATTCGCCGCCTGACGACGCATGCATCCGTATTCCCGACGGCGGAAAAGGCCAACATGGTCGTGCGCCTGCTCGCCGGCCTCGGTGCGATGGGCGTCGAGCGCGTGCTGACCTTGCGCGACAAGACGGGCATCGCGACGCTGCTGATGCGTGCGCTCGATACGCATCGCGCGGTCGCGCCGCACGAGCGCTGGCCCGACGTCGAATTCGTCGACCTGCCGATCTCGGACACCGTCGCCGACACGCAGGCCGGTGCCGCCTACATGCGACGGATGGAAGTCGCGTTGATCGTCGTGCTCGGCGGCGACGGCACGCATCGCGCGGTCGCCGCGCATTGCGGCGCGACGCCGCTCGTCGCGCTGTCCACCGGCACCAACAATGCGTTTCCCGAACATCGCGAAGCGACCGTCGCGGGCGTCGCGGCAGGACTTGCCGCGACCGGCGCCGTGCCGGCGGAGGTCGCGTTCATGCGCAACAAGCGGCTCGTCGTGCGCTGCGCGGCGGGCGCGAACGCGGGGCGCGAGGAGATCGCGCTCGTCGACGTATGCGCGGCCCGCCAGCGCTTCATCGGTGCGCGCGCGATCTCGGGGCCCGACGACATCGACACGCTCTACCTGACGTTTGCGGAGCCGGACGGCATCGGCCTGTCCGCGCTCGGCGGCGCGTGGGCCCCGCTCGAGCGCAGCGCGCCGCACGGGCTCGCGATGCGCTTCGCCGCCGACGGCAAGACCGCCGGCACGCCGCTCGTCGCGCCGATCGCGCCCGGCCGCGTCGATCGTGTCGTGATGCGCAGCTGCGAGCGGCTCGAGCCGAATGCGTGGCAGACGATCCCGTTCGAGCACGGCACGCTCGCGTTCGACGGCGAGCGCGAGATCGAGGTCGCGCGCGGCGAGCGCTACGAGATCGCGCTCGACTGGCGCGGGCCGTTGACGGTCGATGTCGGCCGCACGCTGCGTTACGCGTCGTCGCGGCAGCTGTTGCGCGATGCCGGCGCGTGGCGCTTCTGATCGCGGCTTCGCGACGACATCTCGATCGGATTCCGAACCTTCTACAAGGAGACTTCGTCATGACAGCCCGTTTCGACGAACCGGTCGCCATCGCGCGCATGCGGGCCGCGCGCGTCGACGGGCGCTTCACGTTTCACTGACGGCCGCAGGGCCGCCATGCAATCCGTCGCCGCAGCATTGCCGCGGCGGCATTCGCAGTCAGACCTATCCAGGAGACACACATGACCGTTTCGACACAGCTCAGCAGGGACACGCTGCTGGACGCCTACCGGCTGATGCGCACGATCCGCGAATTCGAGGAGCGCCTGCACGTCGAGTTCGCGACCGGCGAAATCCCCGGCTTCGTTCACCTGTACGCGGGCGAGGAGGCTTCCGCGGTCGGCACGATGCTGCATCTCGGACTTGCGGACTACGTCGCCACCACGCACCGCGGGCACGGCCACTGCATCGCGAAAGGCGTCGACGTGCACGGGATGATGGCCGAGATCTACGGCAAGAAAACGGGCGTCTGCCACGGCAAGGGCGGCTCGATGCACATCGCCGACCTGGCGATGGGGATGCTCGGCGCGAACGGGATCGTCGGCGCGGGCGGCCCGCTCGTGTGCGGCGCGGCGCTCGCGGCCAAGCACAAGAAGACCGGCGGCGTCGGCGTGTGCTTCTTCGGCGACGGCGCGTCGAACCAGGGCGTGATCTTCGAATCGATGAACCTCGCGTCGGTGTGGCGCCTGCCGGCGATCTTCGTGGCCGAGAACAACGGCTATGCGGAAGCGACGTCGTCGAGCTGGTCGGTCGCGACGGACAACATCGCCGACCGCGCGAACGGCTTCGGGATGCCGGGCGTGATCGTCGACGGCTTCGACTTCTTCGCGGTGCACGAGGCGCTCGGCGAGGCCGTCGCGCGCGCGCGCAACGGCGGCGGCCCGACGCTCGTCGAGGTGAAGTTCACGCGCTACTTCGGCCATTTCGAAGGCGATGCGCAGACCTACCGCGCGCCGGGCGAAGTGCAGAAGCTGCGTGACGAGAAGGACTGCCTGAAGCATTTCGAAGCGCGCGTCGTGCGTGCCGAGGTGCTGACGACCGACGATCTGCGCGCGGTCGATGCGCAGGTGAAGGCGCTGATCGACGATGCGGTCGCGCAGGCGAAGGCCGCGCCGCTGCCCGACGCGGCCGACCTGCTGACCGACGTGTACGTGTCGTACCCGTGAGCGCGCTCTGACACAGCTGCCGGCGGCCGGCGCAGCCGGCACGGCGAACCGAATATCCCAGGAGACAGACATGGCAAGGAAGATCACTTATTCGCAGGCGATCAACGAGGCGCTCGCGCAGGAAATGGCGCGCGACGACAGCGTGATCGTGATGGGCGAGGACAATGCGGGCGGCGCGGGCGCGCCGGGCGAGGACGACGCATGGGGCGGCGTGCTCGGCGTGACGAAGGGGCTGTTTCACAAGTTTCCGGGCCGCGTGCTCGATACGCCGCTGTCGGAAGGCGGCTACATCGGCGCGGCGGTCGGCGCGGCCGCGTGCGGGATGCGGCCCGTCGCGGAGCTGATGTTCATCGATTTCATGGGCGTGTGCTTCGACCAGATCTTCAACCAGGCCGCGAAATTCCGCTATATGTTCGGCGGCAAGGCCGTGACGCCGGTCGTGATCCGCGCGATGTACGGCGCGGGCCTGCGCGCGGCCGCGCAGCATTCGCAGATGCTCACGTCGCTGTTTACGCACATTCCGGGGCTGAAGGTCGTGTGCCCGTCGACGCCTTACGACGCGAAGGGGCTGCTGATCCAGTCGATCCGCGACAACGATCCCGTGATCTTCCTCGAACACAAGCTGCTCTACACGCGCGAAGGCGATGTACCTGAGGAATCCTATGCGATTCCGTTCGGCGAGGCGAACGTCGTGCGCGAAGGCGACGACGCGACGATCGTCACGTACGGCCGGATGGTGCATCTCGCGACCGACGCGGCCGCGAAGCTCGCGAAGGACGGCATTCACGTCGACGTGATCGACCTGCGTACGACGTCGCCGCTCGACGAGGAAACGATCCTCGAAAGCGCGGCGCGCACCGGGCGCGTGGTGGTGGTCGATGAAGCGAACCCGCGCTGCTCGATCGCGACCGACATCGCCGCGCTCGTCGCACAGCGCGCGTTCCGGACGCTCAAGGCGCCGATCGAGCTCGTCACCGCGCCGCATACGCCCGCGCCGTTCGCCGGCGTGCTGGAAGACCTTTACATCCCGTCCGCCGACGCGATCGCGCAGGCGGTACTCAAGACCAGGAGCTGACACGATGTCGATTCACATGATCACGATGCCCAAGTGGGGGCTGTCGATGGAGCAGGGGCAGGTCAACGGCTGGCTGAAGGCGATCGGCGAGCGCGTGACGAAGGGCGACGAAGTGCTCGACGTCGAGACCGACAAGATCTCGTCGGGCGTCGAGTGCGCGTTCGACGGCACGCTGCGCCGGCAGGTCGCGCAGGAGGGCGAGACGCTGCCCGTCGGCGCGCTGCTCGGCGTGGTGGCCGCGGCCGAGGCGAGCGATGCCGACATCGACGCGGCGATCGCCGAATTCCAGCGCGATTTCGTGCCGGCCGCGGCCGCCGACGATGCGGCCGGCCCGCAGCCCGAGAAGGCGCAGATCGGCGGACGCACGGTCCGGTTCCTGAAGCTCGGCGACGGCTCGGGCACGCCCGCCGTGCTGATCCACGGCTTCGGCGGTGACCTCAACAACTGGCTGTTCAACCACGCGGAGCTCGCCGCGCACCGGCCCGTCTGGGCGCTCGATCTGCCGGGGCATGGCGAGTCGGGCAAGGCAGTCGACACCGGCAGCCTCGACGAACTGGCCGATGCGGTGCTCGCGCTGCTCGATGCGCAGCACATCGAGCGCGCGCACCTGATCGGCCATTCGATGGGCGGCGCGGTGGCGATGACGTTGGCCGACAGCGCGCCGGAGCGCGTCGCATCGCTGACGCTGATCGCGAGTGCTGGGCTCGGCGCCGACATCAACCGCGATTACATCGACGGCTTCGTCGCCGGCAACAGCCGCAACACGCTGAAGCCGCACCTCGGCGCGCTGTTCGCGGACCACGCGCTCGTCACGCGGCAACTGGTCGAGGATCTCGTCAAGTACAAGCGGCTCGAAGGCGTGCAGGCCGCGCTGGAGAAGATCGCGAGCGCCGCGTTCGACGGTGCGGCCCAGCGGCGCGTGTTCCGCGACCGCGTCGGGTCGCTCGCGCCGCGCACGCTCGTGATCTGGGGCGAGCGCGACCAGGTCATTCCGGCGCAGCACGCGCAGGGCTTGCCGGACGGCGTGCGTGCCGAGGTGATCGCCGGCAGCGGCCACATGGTGCAGATGGAGGCGGCTGCCGACGTGAACCGCCTGATCGTCGCGTTCCTCGGAGACTGACGATGACCGCCGCGCTCGAACGACCCAGCCTCACCGCGCTCGGCCAGCCGGGCGCACGCAGCCGCGACAAGCTCGCGCGCATTCCGGTGCGCGTCGAGCCCGCGGGCGGCGCGGCGCTGCCGAAGCCGCCGTGGCTGCGGGCGCGGCCGATGATGAGCGGGCCGGTCGCCGACATGGCGGCCGTGCTGCGCGAGCATCGGCTGCATTCCGTCTGCGAGGAGGCGATGTGCCCGAACATCGGCGAATGCTTCGCGCAGCGCACCGCGACCTTCATGATCATGGGCGGGCTGTGCACGCGGCGCTGCCCGTTCTGTGACGTCGCGCACGGCCGTCCCGAGCCGCTCGATGCCGACGAGCCCGCGCGGCTCGCGGCCGCGGTCGCGGCGCTCGGGCTGCGCTACGTCGTGATCACGTCGGTCGATCGCGACGACCTGCGCGACGGCGGCGCCGCGCATTTCGCCGCCTGCATCGCGGCGGTGCGCGCGAGCGTGCCGGGCATCGGCGTCGAGGTGCTGACGCCCGATTTCCGCGGCCGCGTCGCGCGTGCGCTCGATGCGTTGTCGTCGGCGTGGCCGGACGTGTTCAATCACAACATCGAGACGGTGCCGTCGCTGTATCGGGCGGCGCGGCCGGGCGCCGACTATCGCGGCTCGCTCGAACTGCTCGCGCACGCGAAGGCCGCGCGGCCGACGCTCGTGACGAAATCGGGCTTGATGCTCGGGCTCGGCGAGTGCGACGACGAGGTGCGGGACACGCTGCGCGACCTGCGCGCGCACGAGGTCGACGTGCTGACGCTCGGCCAGTATCTCGCGCCGTCCGCGCACCATCTGCCGGTGCGACGCTACGTGAGCCCCGAGGCGTTCGCCGCGTGGCGCGACGAGGGGCTGGCGCTCGGTTTCAGGGAAGTCGTTGCCGGACCGCTCGTGCGGTCCTCGTACCACGCGGCCGACGTGCTGGAGGACGCATAGGCCGCACGCCGTGCGTCATGCGCCGTATGCGCCGACGGCCGGTTGCGCGCGGCTGACGTGGCGCAGGTAGAGCGCGAGGCCCGCGCCCGCCAGCATCAGGCTGATCGTGTTCGCGAACCAGAAGCCGCGCGCGCCGGTCAGCCAGGCGGGGGCGAGGCCGCCGACGTCGAAGCCGAGCACGTAGCCGCCGCCAAGTCCGACGCCCCACAGCGCGACCGCATAGATCACGGTCGGCACGACCGCGACCTTGTACGCGCGCAGCACGAAGGCGGACGTGATCTGCAGCGCGTCGAAGAAGTGGTAGCAGGTGACGATCGCGACCAGCGGCAGCGCGGCGGCGGCCACGGCCGGATTCGGCGTGTAGCCGCTGACGATCAGCGGACGCAGCGTGAACACGAGCACGCCGTACGCGGCCGCGATCCCGCACGCGAGCATCACGCTGTGCCGGCCGAGCAGCCGCGCCTCGTCCGGGCGGCCGGCACCGAGCGCGCGGGCCACCAGCGTCGACGCCGCGACCCCGATCGACAGCGGCGTCATGTACAGCACCGCGCCGATGTTGCCGGCGATCTGGTGGCCGGCGAGCGTCGTCGTGCCGAACTGCGCGATGAAGAGCGCCATGCACGTGTACGACGTGACCTCGATCAGGTACGACAGGCCCATCGGCATGCCGAGCTTCAGGATCGCCTTCTGGCGCGCCCAGACGGGCCAGCAAAAGCGCGAGAAGATCGAAAGCGGCGAGAACACGTCGAGCTTCGCGAGCAGCGTGAAGCCGATCAGCGCGAGCGCCCAGTTGATCAGCGTACTGGCGAGCCCGCAACCGGGGCCGCCGAGGGCCGGCACGCCGAGCCCGCCGAAGATGAACCACACGTTGAGCGGAAACTTGAGCAGCAGCGCGCCGACCTGCAGGATCATCGCGAGGCGCGGCTTGCCGGCCGCGTTGGTCAGCGCGTTGTAGATCCGGAACACGAGGCTCGCCGGCAGGCCGTACGACAGGATTCGCAGGTAATCGACCGTGCGGTCGTGCAACGCGGGCGGCGCGTGGGCGATGTGCAGCAGCGGTTCGGGAAAATGCAGCAGCAGGAAGCCGGGCACCGCGAGCATCAGCGCGAGCCACAGCGCCTGGCGGACTTCCTCGCCGATCTCGGCGTAACGCCGCGCGCCGTACAGCTGCCCGGTGATCGGCTGCAGCGCGGACAGGATGCCCGTCAACCCGATGTAGACCGACACGTAGATCGACGAACCGAGCCCGAGCGCGGCGAGGTCGATGGCAGAGTAGCGGCCGACCATCGCCGTGTCGATCACGCCGAACGCGATGATCGCGAGCTGGCCGACGAGCACCGGCCACGCGAGGCCGACGATCCGGCGGATGTCGGCGAACATCGTCAATCGACCGCCCGGTGGCGTGGGCCACGGCGCTTGACGGGCGCCGCCGGCCGCTCGATGCGCTCGTACAGGCGGAAGCGCTCGTCGCGGTCGGCCACGCGGCGGCCTTCCCATACGAGACGCCACACGTATTGCGACATCGCGCTCGGCTCGCCGAAGTCGGCGCGGTCCTGGCGCAGGATCACGTCGCAGTCGCCCGAGAATTCGAAGTGCATGTCGCCGAAATACGCGAAGGTCGCGATCTGCGCATCGCCGAGCCGCACGGGCGAGATGCACTCATAGTCTTTCGGCAGGTGCGACGCGATCTGTTGCGCGACGTCGCTGTAGGTCCGGCCGTAGTTGACGATCGGCAGCCACAGCGTCATCAGCAGCACCCACATCAGCGTGGTGCCCGCACCCGACAGCACGACGCTGCGCCACAGCACCTTCGGCTGGCGCGAGACGCGCCAGCGCGCGAGCAGGCACCAGCACACGGTGACGATCACCGCGCAGACGAACGACAGGATCTTGAAGTGCGGTTCGTAGCCCGGCACGAGGCGCGCGAGGTTGCGCGCGAGCGGATGCGGGAAGCCGGTGAGCGACGCGAGCCACACGAGCCACACGAAGGTGCCGAGGATCGTGAAGCTCAGCACCGCGAACCAGTCGAACGCGTTGATCGCGCCGCGCTTGAGGGTCGGCAGCGCGAAGGTGGCGAGCACCGCGAGCGGCGGCAGCAACAGCATGTACATGCGGTTCGACTGCTGGCTCTGCAGGATCACGAGCGCGACGAGCGGTACCACGACCGACAGTGGAATCGCGATGTGCGCGCGGCGCCGCATGCCGGCCCAGCTCCACCAGGCCCAGATCGCGAGCGGCCACGCGGGCCACGTGAACAGCGGAAGGTTCTTCGCCGCATAGGCGAGCACCGCGGTCGGCGGGCCCGAGAAGCGCATCAGGCTGCCGTGGATCCACTGGTTGAAGAACCACGCGGCGTCGTCCGGCGCTGCCTGGAAGGCGGCGAGCGGCCACAGCGCGAAGATCGCGGCCGCGAGCGGCAGGCCGATCAGCGGCAGGCGCAGGTTGCGCATCTCCGGCGTGACGAGCCACAGCGCGGCCGTGCCGGCGAGCAGCGCGACGACCAGCACCGGGTTGCCGGACAGTGCGACCAGGCCGATCGCGGCGCCCCACCACAGCGCACCTTGCAGCGGCTTGTCGATGCCGCGCACGATGCCGTACACGAACATCGCGATCCACGCGAACTGCGCGAGTTGCGGCGTCGTTTCGTGGCCGCGCTCCGCGAGCCCGAAGCATGCGACGAGGACCAGCAGCGCGCCGTCGGCGAGCGTGCGGCCGTAGTCGCGCGGCTCCGGCTCGCCGCCGAATGCGTACTTGAACGGCTGGACCTCCGCACGCCGGCCGAGCAGATAGGCCGCGTACCAGACGAACGCGCACGCGACGCAGAACAGGACGCCCGTGTCGACGCGCGACGCGTTGCTCGCGTCGACCCACGGCGCCAGCGCGCGGATCGACAGCGCGCCGAGCCAGTAGGCGAGCGGCCCGTCGGTCGTGATGAACTTGCCGACGAGATTCGGCAGCAGCCAGTCGTGCCAGCCGCCGGTGGCCATCGTCCACATCACGCCGAAGCCCGCCGCGTCCTCGTTCTTCCACGGGTCGCGGCCGAACAGGCCGAACGCCGCGTAGACGAGGCAGAGCGTGAGCAGCAGCCAGCGCGGCAGCGCGCGCGTGGCGGAGGCGGTGAGGCGAACGACAGGCTTCATGCAGATGAGCGATTTGTTATGGGCGGGCGGCCGGTGCGGTCATGCGCCGACGGTGCGGATTCGAGCATCCGGCATTGTAGACGCGCCGGCCGTTGCGCGTCAGACGATTGCCCGGCCCCGGCCGCCGTGCGGCGTTTCCCGGCGAGCGGCGACAAAAAAGGGCAGCCTGGGCTGCCCTTTCGTGCGGTACCGGTGCATTGCAACCACCGGAACGGTGCGAAGCTTACTTCGCCTTGCCGTTGGCGCGAACGCCGAACTTGTTCTTGAACTTCTCGACACGGCCTGCCGTGTCCATGATCTTTTGTTGACCCGTGTAGAACGAGTGCGATTCCGACGACACTTCGATCTTGGCGAGCGGGTAGGTCTTGCCTTCGTGTTCGATGGTTTCACGCGTCTGGATCGTCGAGCGCGTGATGAACTTGAAGCCGTTCGACATGTCTTGGAAGACGACTTCGCGGTAGTCCGGGTGAATGCCAGGTTTCATGATGTTCCTTGGTGAGAGCGGTAGCCAACCCGCCGCTTGCCGTGCCGGACCGCACACATTTGCGCGATTTCAGCCGACGTCAAGCCCGGCGCGAGCCACTTGCCTAAGGTCGAAAAACGGCGATTATGCCAGAAAATCAGACGGTTGACGAATAATTTTCATCACGCGTCGAGGGCGCCCGTGTGGGCCGGATCCTGCCGGTAATAGCGGGCGAGCAGCCGGTAGAGCTCCGGAAATTCGGACTCGAACGCGCGCGGTCGCACGAACAGCGCCTCGCTGCACACCGCGAAGAACTCCGACGGGTGATCGGCCGCATAGGGATCGATCAGCGAGTCGCGCTCGAAGCGCGCCCACGCGCGATCCGGCACCGCATCGACGCGCGCGCAGAACTGGTCGTACGCGTGCTCGAACACGTCGGCCCACGCCTGCGCGTCGAGGTGCGGCGCGTGCCAGCGGCGAAAGAGGGGCGGATAGCCGTCGGCCTCGCCGTTGACCATGTCGATCTTGTGCGCGAACTCGTGGATCACGACGTTGTACGCGTCGCGGCCGTCCGTCATCTGCGCGTCTTCCCACGACAGGATCACCGGCCCGCCTTCCCACGCTTCGCCGCTCGCGTCCTGCTCGACTTCATGGACGACTCCGTCCTCGTCCTGCACGGTCTTGCGGATCACGAATTCGCCCGGATACACGACGACGCCGACCCAGCCGTCGTACAACGACAGATCGAGATTCAGCACGGGCAGGCACGCCTGCGCGGCGATCGCGACGATCATCTCGTCGGTCAGCTCGAGCCCGTGCGCGGTCGAAAACGATTTCTTCGCGATGAACAGGCTCGTCAGCTCGCGCAGGCGGCCCAGGTCGCCGGGCGTCAGCGCATCGAGGAACGGCAGGCGTGCGACGGTGTCCTGCCACAGTGCATCGGGAATCGGGTGGCTGCGCAGCGCGCGGTCGCGGCGGCGGTCGTCGAACCAGCGGGTCAGTTTCGAGAGCATGGAAGCAGCGCGGGGAAATCCAAAGCCTGTCTTTTAACTCAATCGATCTCTTTTTGCCATGCCGCGAACAGGCCGCCGACCAGCGCGACACCCGCGAGGAAATAGAAACCGTCGAGCGACGCGAGGAACGACGCCTGTTGCGCGACCATCCGCGCGATCGATGCGATCGCGAGGGCGTGCGCCTCGTTCAGCGCATGGCCGGCGGCCGCATAACCGCGCGTGAGGGCGTCGACGGTCTGCTGGAACAGCGGATCGAACACGTTCGCGCGCTCGACGAGCCGCGTCTGGTGCAGGGCCAGCCGGTGTTGCTCGACGATGATCACCGACGACGTCGCGAACGAGATCGTCAATTGCCGCACGATGTTCTTCAGCCGGTAGCCGTGCGTGTATTCGTCGATCGCGAAGATGCGGAACGTCAGGTTCGCGACGGGCAGCACGATGAACAGCAGCAACAGCCCGCGCAGCAGCAGCGGGACGATCAGCGCGGCCTCGCCGACCTGGGGCGTCATCCGCGTCATCCACAGCGCGGCCGTGACCGCGATCGCGAACCCCGGCACGACGAACCACTTCTTGTGCGTGACGCGCTTCGCATGGCGCAGGTAGGCGAACAGCGCGGTGGCCGAGATCAGCGACATCGTGCCGACCAGGCGCCCGGCGTTCTCGACCGGATAGCCGAGCCCGCCTTCGAGCAGGCGGGACGTCAGGTAGCTGAAGCCCGTCGACTCGTAGTAATAGAACATGTACAGCAGCAGCCCGACCTGGAACGTGCGCTCGCGAAACGCGTGCAGCCGCACGAGCGGCGTCGGATGGTTCCACTGGTGATGGGCGAACCACGCGAGCGCGCCGAGGCCGGCGATCGTCAGCAGGATCAGCATCGGCGAGCCGCTGTAGAGCTGGTAGTGCACCTGCTGCAGCACGATCTGCAGCGCGCCTTGCGCGAGCGCGAACACGACGTATGGCCAGAAATGCCCGGAGCCGCGTTCGTCGTCGGGCGTCCTGCCGGAGTCGGGGAGCGTGAGCAGCGCGAGGATCGCGAACGCGATGCCCGCGGGCGCGGTGCAGGCGAACAGCGCGCGCCACGTCGAATGCGCGACGAGCAGCCCGCCGGCGATCGGCGCGAGCGCGCTGCCGAGCAGGATCATGATCAGGAACGCGCGCGTGGCGGGCGGCCGCTCCTGCGGCTTGAAGCTGACCTGGATCAGGATCCGGCAGGCACCCATCATCGGGCCGATGAAATAGCCCTGGAAGCCGCGCGCGAACGCGAGTTCGAGCGACGTGTCGGCGAGCGCGGCCGCGATCGCGCCGAACGAGAACATCAGCATGCAGCTGGCGACGTAGCGGCGATGCCCGAGCCGGTCGACCCACCATTGCTGCTGAAGGATGCCGAGCACGGCCGTGACCGCATACGCGCTCGACGACCACACGAGTTCGTCGGGCGATGCGTTGACGCCGCCCGCGATGTAGCTCGCGAAGAACGAGAAGGCCGCGTTGTCGAAATAGTCGATGCCGGTGACGAGCGCGAGCGCCCACGGGAACAGGTCCGCGCGCAGGTTCGCGCGGCTCCATAGCGGCGAGCGACCCGGCGCGACGTTCATTCCCGGTCCTTGCGCGTACGCCGCGCGCCGGCCTCGGCCTGCCGTTGCGCGATCAGCGCGTCGGGGTTTTCGCCGGCGAGGCGCCGTTCGACGTAGTCGATGTCGTGCTGCAGTTCCTTGCGCAGCGCGACCGCTTCCTTCAACTCGCGCTGGACGGCCGCGATCCGCTGGTCGAGCGTGTCGATCTGTTCGGCGAGCCCCGAGCGGATCTCGCGCAACGATGCGTCCGAATAGCGGCGCCGACCATCGCCCGTTTCTTCCAGCGGGCGCTTGAGCATCTCGGTTATGCCGTGCAGCGAAAAGCCGAGCGCGCGCAGCCGCAGGATGCGGGCGAAGCGTTCGAGATCGGCTTCGTCGTACAGGCGATAGCGGCCGCCGCTGCGCGACGGCGTGACGAGTCCGCGCTCTTCGTAGTACTTCAGCGTGCGCGGCGTGACGCCGAGCCGCGACGCGGCGTCGCTCACGGTCAGCAACGAGGGGGAGGCGTCGTTCGGCATCGGGATGGCAGGGGCTTCGGTCGGGACGATGGCGCGATTATAGATCAACCTGTACGTTCACGTACAGGTTGACGCGAAAAAACGGCCGCCGGGCGAAACGCGCGGGCGGCCGTTCGGTGCGGGGCGAGGGCGATCAGCCGCCGCGGCGCATCAGGTCGAAGAACTCGGAATTGCTCTTCGTCTGGCGGATCTTGTCGAGCAGGAACTCCATCGCCTCGACTTCGTCCATGTCGTGGATGAACTTGCGCAGCACCCAGATCTTTTGCAGGATCTCGGGCTTTATCAGCATTTCTTCGCGGCGCGTGCCCGACTTGTTCAGGTTGATCGACGGATAGACGCGCTTTTCCGCGAGACGGCGCTCGAGGTGCACTTCCATGTTGCCGGTGCCCTTGAACTCTTCGTAGATCACGTCGTCCATGCGGCTGCCGGTCTCGATCAGCGCGGTGCCGATGATCGTCAGCGAGCCGCCTTCCTCGATGTTGCGCGCGGCACCGAAGAAGCGCTTCGGGCGCTGCAGCGCGTTCGCGTCGACACCGCCCGTCAGCACCTTGCCCGACGCCGGGATCACGGTGTTGTAGGCGCGGGCGAGACGCGTGATCGAGTCGAGCAGGATCACGACGTCGTGCTTCATTTCGACGAGGCGCTTGGCCTTCTCGATCACCATTTCGGCGACCTGCACGTGACGCGTGGCCGGTTCGTCGAAGGTCGATGCGATCACTTCGCCGGCGACCGAGCGCTGCATTTCGGTCACTTCTTCGGGGCGCTCGTCGATCAGCAGCACGAACAGGATGACGTCCGGATGGTTCTGCTTGATCGCGTGTGCGATGTGCTGGAGCATCACGGTCTTGCCCGACTTCGGCGACGCGACGAGCAGGCCGCGCTGGCCCTTGCCGATCGGCGCGATCATGTCGATGATGCGGCCCGTGACGTTTTCTTCGCCGCGCATTTCGCGTTCGAGCGACAGCGGCTTGTTCGGGTGCAGCGGCGTGAGGTTCTCGAACATGATCTTGTGTTTCGAGGCCTCGGGCGGCTGCCCGTTGACTTTGTCGACCTTCACCAGCGCGAAGTAGCGCTCGCCATCCTTCGGCGTGCGGACTTCACCTTCGATGGTGTCGCCGGTGTGCAGGTTGAAGCGGCGGATCTGCGACGGGCTGATGTAGATGTCGTCGGTGCTCGCGAGGTACGACATTTCCGGCGAGCGCAGGAAGCCGAAGCCGTCCGGCAGCACTTCGAGCGTACCGTCGCCGAAGATCGTCTCTCCCGTCTTGGCGCGCTTTTTGAGAATGGCGAACATCAGCTCCTGCTTGCGCAGGCGGTTCGCGTTTTCGATCTCCAGGCCATTGGCCATTTCGATCAGTTCGGACACGTGCAGAGACTTGAGCTCGGATAAATGCATACGGAGAACCCGCCAGGGAGGAGAAGCGACGAAAAGAAATAAGGGAGGAGGGGCGAGCGGAGGCGCTCTGAGACTTAATGCGTCTTGTAGACGTTTTTTGATTCTAGCATACGCCGATTCGCGCCTGAGCGGCCGATCGGCGGCTTGACGGGGGACGTGTTGTCGGTTGACAACACGTCCGCGGAACGGCCGGTATTACAGGTGGCTGTCCAGGAATGCGGTGAGTTGCGACTTCGACAGCGCACCGACCTTCTGTGCGGCCGCCGCGCCGTTCTTGAACAGGATCAGCGTCGGGATGCCGCGCACGCCGAACTTCGCAGGCGTTGCCTGGTTGTCGTCGACGTTGATCTTCGCGATCTGCAGCTTGTCGCCGTAGTCCTTCGCGACTTCGTCGAGGATCGGGGCGATCATCTTGCACGGGCCGCACCATTCGGCCCAGAAGTCGACGAGCACGGGCTTGTCGGATTTGACGACGTCCTGTTCGAACGATGCGTCGCTGATGTGTTTGATCTGTTCGCTCATTGGGTCAATACCTCTTACGGTTCGGGGACTGCCTGCTTGGCGCGTTGCGGCGCTCCGGCGGCCTGTCGGCTGCCGGCCGCTGCGGCAGGTCACTCCGCTCCCCGGAAGGAGGGGCGTAAGCGCTGCTTGGCGCGGCTCGCGGGTCGTTCGGGCGTCATATTAGCCTAAATTGCTATCTGCTGCGGGCGGCGATAGCAGCCGCTACGCGAGTAGGGGTACGACGCGCCGTTCGACCGTTGTGATCCGAACGTGGAGGCCGCCTCGCAAAATACAAGAGTCACGGTCTCCATCGCGGATTCTGTCCACCTGTTCGCGCCGGATCGACAAGCCCGTACGCGCGCCGGTTCGCTCGATCGTGCGCATTGTTGCGAACAAACGGTCGCATTTGGCCGGAAGCGGTGATAGAATATGCCGTGACGGGCCTCCTCGCATGGTGGGGCGGTGAACCTGGTCAGGTCGGGAACGAAGCAGCCACAATCGTTTTCTGCCAGTGCCGAGGGTCGGGCTCGTCACCTTTCCTCTCGCCCCGTTCGCCGGGCGTTTTTTATTTCTGCGTCATTCTCCGCTTTACCTGCGTCTTGCCCGTTTTCCGCACCGTTTCGCGTGTCGGCGCGACGCAGCGTTACTGATACAATTTCCCGATGACCTATCAAGTTCTCGCACGCAAGTGGCGTCCGAAGGATTTCGCTTCGCTCGTCGGCCAGGAGCACGTCGTCAGGGCGCTCACGCACGCGCTCGACGGCGGGCGTCTCCATCACGCCTATCTGTTTACCGGAACCCGCGGCGTCGGCAAGACGACGCTGTCGCGGATCTTCGCGAAGGCGCTCAACTGTGAAACCGGCGTCACGTCGCAGCCGTGCGGCGTGTGCCGCGCGTGCCGCGAGATCGACGAAGGCCGCTTCGTCGACTACGTCGAAATGGATGCCGCGAGCAACCGCGGCGTCGACGAAATGGCCGCGCTGCTCGAGCGCGCGGTGTACGCGCCCGTCGATGCGCGCTTCAAGGTCTACATGATCGACGAAGTGCACATGCTGACGAACCACGCGTTCAACGCGATGCTGAAGACGCTCGAGGAGCCGCCGCCGCACGTCAAGTTCATCCTCGCGACCACCGATCCGCAAAAGATTCCCGTCACCGTGCTGTCGCGCTGCCTGCAGTTCAACCTGAAGCAGATGCCGGCCGGGCACATCGTGTCGCACCTCGAACGGATCCTCGGCGAAGAGCAGATCTCGTTCGAGCAGCAGGCGCTGCGTCTGCTCGCGCGCGCCGCGCAGGGCAGCATGCGCGATGCGCTGTCGCTGACCGACCAGGCGATCGCGTACTCGGCGAACGAAGTGACCGAATCGGCGGTGTCGGGCATGCTCGGCGCGCTCGACCAGACTTACATGGTGCGCCTGCTCGATGCGCTCGCGGCCGGCGCCGGCCCCGAGATCCTCGCGATCGCCGACGAGATGTCGCTGCGCAGCCTGTCCTTTTCCACCGCGCTGCAGGATCTCGCCAGCCTGCTGCACCGGATCGCCTGGGCGCAGTTCGCGCCGGGGTCGGTGCTCGACGAATGGCCGGAAGCGGCCGATCTGCGCCGCTTCGCGGAGACGCTGAGCCCCGAGCAGGTTCAGCTGTTCTACCAGATCGCGACGGTCGGGCGCGCGGAGCTCGGCCTTGCGCCGGACGAATACGCCGGCTTCACCATGACGTTGCTGCGGATGCTCGCGTTCGAGCCGGCCGTCGGCGCCGGCAGTGCGCCGGGAGGTCAGCCTGCCGTGCCGCGTGCCGTGCCTGCACCAGCATCCGCGCCGCGTGCGGCCGCTGCCGTTGCGTCGGCTGCGGCACCCAAGTCGTCGGCGCCGCAGCCGGCAGCCGTGGCGGCCGCACGTCCGCAAGCGGCTGCGCCCGCTGCGCGTCCGGCAGCGGTCCAGTCCGACGATGCGGCGATTGCGCCGGCAGTGAAGGCTGTTTCGACACCGGCATCTGAATCTGCATCCGCGGCAACATCGGCTGCGACCGCAGCGCCGGCCGCACCGCAGCCGCAAGCGATCCCGGCACCTCAGGCGGTACCGCCGAGCGATGCACCGCCGGCTGTCCGCAACGAACCTGAACCGCCGGTTGCCGCCGCCAAGCGCAACGACGAACCTGCGCTGCCTGCCGAACCGGCGCCGCGTGCTGCGCCAGCCGAACCCGCCGCGCGCCCGTCTGCCCGGGGCGGTGCAGCTGCCGCACTCGACGTGCTGCGCAACGCCGGCATGCGCGTGTCGTCCGACCGCGCGCGTGCGGGCGCCGCGCCCAAGCCGGCGGCGGCCCAGCCGGCCGTCGAAAAGCCGGCGGCATCGCGTCCTGCCGTGCAGGTACCGACGCCGCGCGCGGCGGCCCGCGCGCCGCAGGTTGCCGACACGCGCCAGGCCCCGCCACCGTGGGAAGACATTCCGCCGGACGAATATGTGCCGCTCAGCGCCGACGAGATGTTCGGCGGTGCGGCGGACGACGGCTTCGTGCCGGTGTTCGACAGCGGCCCCGACGACGTGCGCATTGCGCCGAAGGCAGTGGAGGCCCGTCCGTCCGCGCCGGTCGACACGCGCCCGCTGCCGCCCGCGATCGCGCTCGACCCGGTCGGCTTCGACGGCGAATGGCCGGCGCTGGCCGCGCGGTTGCCGCTGAAGGGCGTCGCGTATCAGCTTGCATTCAACAGCGAGCTGACGGCCGTCGACGCGACGACGTTGAAACTATCCGTGCCGGTGCCGCAGTATGCGGACGCCGCTCAGGTCGCGAAACTGAAGGCGGCCCTGGCCGATGCGCTCGGCAAGGCCGTCGAGGTCGCGGTCGAGGTCGGGCCCGCGCGGCGCACCGCGGCGGCACTCGATGCGGCTGCACGTGCGGCACGCCAGCGCGAGGCAGAGCAGGACATCCATGGCGATCCGTTCGTCCAGCAGCTCGTGCGTGACTTCGGCGCGCGTATCGTCGAAGGCTCGGTGCGGCCGCTCGCCGATCCGGCGCCGGACGGCACGCCGCCGACGCTGCATTGAACGAATCGCACTGCGACAGGCACAATCACGCCCGCACACATTGACCGGCACGCGCCGCGTGCCGGTTTTCACACGATCAAGAAGGAGTATTCCCATGTTGAAAGGCAACCTCGCCGGACTGATGAAGCAAGCGCAGCAAATGCAGGAAAACATGAAGAAGATGCAGGAGCAGCTTGCGCAGATCGAAGTCGAAGGGCAGTCGGGTGCCGGCCTCGTCAAGGTGACGATGACCTGCCGCAACGAAGTGCGTCGCGTGGCGATCGACCCGAGCCTGCTCGCGGACGACAAGGACATGCTCGAGGATCTGGTCGCGGCCGCGTTCAACGATGCGGTGCGCAAGGCCGAAGCGACGTCGCAGGAAAAGATGAGCGGCATGACGTCGGGCCTGCCGCTGCCCCCGGGTTTCAAGCTGCCGTTCTGAGCGCAGCCTCCGTTCAGCTTTCAGCCGCCGTATGAAACAGCCGTCCGCCCTGTCCGCGCTCGTCGAAGCGTTGCGCGTATTGCCCGGCGTCGGGCCGAAATCCGCGCAACGCATGGCGTACCACCTGATGCAGCACGATCGGGAGGGCGCGGAACGGCTCGGCCGGTCGTTGCTGTTCGCGACCGAGCACCTGCAGCACTGCGAGAAGTGCAATACCTTCACGGAGGCGCAGATCTGCGAGGTGTGCAGCGACGAGGAGCGTGATCCGACGCTGCTGTGCGTCGTCGAGACGCCGGCCGACCAGATCATGCTCGAGCAGACGATGACGTACCGCGGGCTGTATTTCGTGCTGATGGGGCGGCTGAGCCCGCTCGACGGGATCGGCCCGAAGGAAATCCATTTCGACCGCCTCGTGCGGCGTGCGTCCGACGGTGTCGTCAAGGAGGTCGTGCTCGCGACCAACTTCACGAACGAGGGCGAAGCCACCGCGCACTACCTCGGCCAGACGCTGAAGGCGCGCGGGCTCGCGGTCACGCGCCTCGCGCGCGGCGTGCCGGTGGGCGGCGAACTCGAGTACGTCGACGCGGGCACCATCGCCCGCGCGATGCTCGACCGCCGCACGATGTAAGCCGGGCGCCGCCGGCCGGGGGCGCCGTTCCTCATGCCAGGGAGACAGATGAGCACCAGCCAGGGCCCGCTCGCGGGCGTCAAAGTGCTCGAATTCGGGACGCTGATCGCGGGGCCGTTCGCGTCGCGCCTCTTTGCCGAATTCGGCGCGGAAGTGATCAAGATCGAGGATCCGAACGGCGGCGACCCGTTGCGCAAGTGGCGCAAGCTGCATCCGGAGCAGGGTGGCACGTCGCTGTGGTGGTCGGTCCAGGCACGCAACAAGAAATCGGTCACCCTCAACCTGAAATCCGATGCCGGCAAGACGATCGCGCGGCAACTCGCGCGCGAGGCCGACATCGTGATCGAAAACTTCCGCCCGGGCCTGCTCGAGAAGCTCGGGCTCGGCTACGACGTGCTGTCGGCTGACAACCCCGGGCTCGTGATGGTGCGCCTGTCCGGTTACGGGCAGACCGGCCCGTACCGCGACAGGCCCGGCTTCGGCGCGATCGCCGAATCGATGGGCGGCTTGCGCCACATCACCGGCTATCCCGATTTGCCGCCGCCGCGCATCGGCATCTCGATCGGCGACTCGATCGCCGCGCTGCACGGCGTGATCGGTGCGATGATGGCGCTCCACCACCGCAACGTGAACGGCGGTGCGGGGCAGGTGGTCGACGTTGCGCTGTACGAAGCGGTGTTCAACATGATGGAAAGCGTGGTGCCCGAGTACGGCGTGTACGGGATGGTGCGCGAGCGCACCGGCGCGTCGCTGCCGGGCATCGTGCCGTCGAACACCTACGCGTGCCGCGACGGCAGCATCGTGATCGGCGGCAACAGCGACCCGATCTTCAAGCGGCTGATGAAGGCGATCGAACGCGACGACCTCGCCGACGATCCCGCGCTCGCTCGCAACGACGGCCGCGTGCCGCGCACGCAGGAGATCGACGACGCGATCGCCGCTTGGCTCGCGCCGCGCACGATCGACGACGCGCTGGCGGTGCTCAACGCGGCCGACGTGCCGGCCGGGCGCATCTACAGCGCCGCCGACATGTTCACCGATCCGCAGTTCATCGCGCGGCAGATGATCCAGCGTTTCAAGCTGGCCGACGGCACCGACATTCCGCTGCCGAACATCACGCCGAAGCTGTCCGGCACGCCGGGCGAAACACGCTGGCTCGGGCCGGAACTCGGCGAGCATACGGACGAGGTGCTGCACAGTCTCGGCTACGACGCGCAGGCGATCGCCGCGCTGCGCGAGGTCGGCGCGATCTGAGCGCCGCGCACTCGGCGCTGCGCGTCAGGTTTGCCGAACGGGCATCTCGTCACGGCGGCCCTTCGAGGGGAAAACCCGGGCGGCACCGCGTTTTCCCGAACCTGCAAACGCCGCCGCGCGATGCGACGGCGCACCGCGCGCGCGTCGTGCGTGCGGGCCTGTCCGCACCCGCCGGACTGTCGCTCTCGCGCCATCTTTCCTCGGTTACAATCGCCGGATGCGAATCCTACTCAGCAACGACGACGGCTATCTCGCCCCCGGTCTCGCCGCGCTCAGCGACGCGCTGCAGCCGCTTGCCGACCTCACGGTGATCGCGCCCGAGCAGAATTGCAGCGGCGCGTCGAATTCCCTGACGCTGTCGCGGCCGCTGTCGGTGCAGCGCGCGACGAATACGGGTTTCTTCTACGTGAACGGCACACCGACCGATTCGGTGCACGTCGCGCTGACCGGGATGGCCGACGCGCGGCCCGACCTCGTCGTGTCCGGGATCAACAACGGCCAGAACATGGGCGAAGACACGCTCTATTCAGGGACAGTTGCGGCCGCCACCGAAGGCATCATGTTCGGCGTGCCGGCCATCGCGTTTTCGCTGGCCGACAAGGGCTGGGCGCATCTGGCGGATGCGGCGCGCGTCGCCGCGGAAATCGTCGAGCACTTTCTCGCGCATCCGCTGCCCGGTCAGCCGCTGCTGAACGTCAATATTCCGAATCTGCCGTACGACGAACTGAAAGGCTGGCAAGTCACGCGCCTCGGCAAGCGTCACCCGTCCCAGCCGGTGATTCGCCAGACCGACCCGCGCGGCGAGCCGGTCTACTGGATCGGCGCCGCGGGTGCGGCGCTGGACGCGAGCGAAGGCACCGATTTCCACGCCGTCGCAAACGGTTTCGTCTCGATCACGCCGCTGCAGCTCGATCTCACGCATACGCAAATGCTGCCTGCAACGCGCGAATGGGCGCGCGCAGGAGGGCGGGCTTCATGAGCGGCGAGCGCGCGAAGCGGTTCCCGCTCGCGCTCGAAGATCTCAAGCGAGCGCCACGCAAATCGGAGGGCCGGGCCGGTGAACGCCATGCGGCGAGCGCGGTGCCGAAGGCCGTCGACAAGCCCGCTGCCGTGCTGAAGCCGGTGGCGGTGAAGGCGGGCGTCGCCCGCACGGTGCCCGGTGCGGCCGCCGCGAAGCCGGCGAGCGCACCGAAGCCGACCGCGCTGAAGCCCGCGATGCCGAAGCCGGCGGCGCCGAGCGTCGCGCCGGCCGGTGCATTCGCGCTGACGTCGGAACGTGTGCGCGAGCGCATGGTCGAACGCCTGCGCGCGAACGGCGTGACCGACGCGCGCGTGCTGGATGCGATGGCCGCGGTGCCGCGCCACCTGTTCGTGGATCCCGGGCTCGCGACGCAGGCGTACGAGGATGCCGCGTTGCCGATCGGCCACCAGCAAACGATTTCAAAGCCGTCGGTCGTCGCGCGCATGATCGAGCTCGCGATGGCCGGCCGCACGCTCGAGCGCGTCCTCGAGATCGGCACCGGTTGCGGCTACCAGGCCGCGGTGCTGAGTCACGTGGCACGCGACGTGTATTCGATTGAACGCATCAAGCCGCTCTACGAGCGCGCGAAGCTGAACCTGCGGCCGCTGCGCGTGCCGAACATCCGTCTGCATTACGGCGACGGGCGTGTCGGCCTGCCGTCCGCGGGCCCGTTCGACGCGATCGTGATCGCGGCGGCGGGGCTCGACGTGCCGCAGGCGCTGCTCGAGCAGCTCGCGATCGGCGGGCGGCTCGTCGCGCCGGTCGGCGCGCAGAGCGGGCAGCCCCAGGTGCTCACGCTCGTCGAGCGCGTCGCGCACGCGCAATGGCGGGAGTCCCGGCTTGATCGCGTTTTCTTTGTCCCTTTAAAATCCGGAGTGATTTGAAACCGATGAGTATGTTGCGCGCGATGCAAAACAACCGAACCAGGGAACCGCTCACGTTCGCCCAGCGCGCGATCTGTGTGGCTGCGTTCTCCACGCTGCTGGCCGCCTGTGCGACGCGGCTCGACAACGCGCCCGTCGTCGACCGCTCCGGATCGCTCGGCACGACCGCCGCCGCGCAGCCGGCAGTGCCGCTCGGCCCGCCGCCGCCCGGCTTCTACCGTGTGAAACCGGGCGATACGCTGTACCGGATCGCGCTCGAGAACGGGCAGAACTATCGCGACATCGCCACCTGGAACAACCTGGCGAACCCGAATCAGATCGAAGTCGACCAGTTGCTGCGTGTCGCGCCGCCGGGCGGTGCCGCGCTTGCCGGCTCGCCGGCTGCCGCACCGATCACCGGCGCCGCCGTCGCGACCGCGCCGCTCAGCAGCGGTCCCGCGACGCCGGCCGCGGGCTCGTCGTCCGCGAGCACGCCGCCGGCTGCCGCCGCATCGAGCGACACGGCAGCCGCGCCGAGCGGCCCCGTGACGTTCGCATGGCCCGTGCGCGGTCCGGTGCTGAACGGTTTCGACGACGCGAAGAACAAGGGCGTCAATATCGGCGGCACGTCCGGCGAGGCCGTGAAGGCGGCGGCCGACGGCCGCGTCGTCTACTCGGGCAACGGCCTGCGTGGCTATGGCAACCTCATTATCATCAAACACGATGCAACTTACCTCACGGCGTATGCACACAATCGCGCTTTGATGGTAAAAGAGGGGGACGCGGTAACGAAGGGGCAGAAGATCGCCGAGATGGGTAATAGCGATGCCGACCGCGTGATGCTGCATTTCGAGGTTCGCCGGCAGGGTAAACCTGTCGATCCGCTGAAGTATTTGCCGCCTCAATAACCGAGACGACCATGCCGAAATCGAAGCGCCACGAGCCGCAAGCCGAATCTGAGAAGATCAGTCGTGCCACGCAAGCATCGGTGGAGCGAGCTGGCGCTTCGACGGACGACGAAGACGACGTCGCGGAAAACGAACGTGATCTCGAGGCACGCGACGCCGAAGCGGACGGCGACGACGAGCACGAAGGCCGGGCGGAAGCCGCGCCCGACGTCGACGATTTCCGCGCATTGCTGCAGGCCGAACTCACGGCCGACACGATCCAGCATTACCTGAACCGTATCAGCGTGAAGCCGCTCCTGACCGTCGAGGAGGAGCAGCGCTATTCGCGTCTTGCGAAGGCCGGCGAATTCGAGGCGCGGCAGGTGATGATCGAGCGCAACCTGCGTCTCGTCGTCAGTATCGCGAAGGGTTACCTGAACCGCGGCGTGCCGCTGCTCGACCTGATCGAGGAGGGCAACCTCGGCTTGATGCACGCGATCGAGAAATTCGATCCGACGCGTGGCTTTCGGTTCTCGACCTACGCGACGTGGTGGATCCGGCAGAGCATCGAACGGGCGATCATGAACCAGGCTCGCACCGTGCGTCTGCCCGTGCACGTGATCCGCGAACTGAACCAGGTGCTGCGCGCGAAGCGCCACCTCGAAAAGAATTCGATGTCGACGGGCGAGGCGGCCGAGCGCCGTGAAGCCAGCATCGACGACATCGCCTATCTCACCGGCAAGACCGCCGAGGAAGTCACCGACATCCTCGCGCTCAACGAGCACACCGCGTCGCTCGACGCGCCGCTCGATCTCGATCCCGCGAGCAGCCTGCTCGATCTGCTGCCCGACGACCAGAGCCAGTCGCCCGACGCGGAGGTGCAGCACCGCGAACTCGAGACGCTCACGCGCGCATGGCTGTCGCGGCTGTCCGACAAGCATCGGCACGTGATCGAGCGCCGCTTCGGCCTGAATCACATCGAACCGGCCACGCTCGAGGAACTGGCCGACGAGATGGGGCTCACGCGCGAGCGCGTGCGGCAGATCCAGCAGGAAGCGCTGGTGCGCCTCAAGCGGTTCTTTGCCTCCAATGGCGTGCGCAAGGACGCCGTTCTGTAACTGATGACACCGATTCTCGTTTTTGACATCGAGACCATTCCCGATGTCGACGGCATTCGCCGTCTTGAAGACCTGCCCGCGACGCTGGACGATGCCGCGGTGGCCGAACATGCGTTCGCCGCGCGCCGCGAGAAGACCGGCAGCGATTTCCTGCCGCATCACCTGCAGCGCATCGCGGCGATCTCCTGCGTGTTCCGCGACAACAACGGTTTCCGCGTTCGGTCGTTGGGCACGCCGCAGGACAATGAGGCGACGCTGGTCCAGTCGTTCTATCGCGTGATCGAGAAATACACGCCGCAGCTCGTGTCGTGGAACGGCGGCGGCTTCGATCTGCCGGTGCTCCATTACCGAGCGCTCGTACACGGGATCCCCGCGACGCGCTACTGGGATCTGGGCGAGGACGACCGCGAGTTCAAGTGGAACAACTACATCTCGCGTTATCACTCGCGGCACACCGACCTGATGGACGTGCTCGCGATGTATCAGGCGCGCGCGAATGCGCCGCTCGACGCGCTCGCGAAGCTGTGCGGCTTCCCTGGCAAGCTCGGAATGGACGGCAGCCAGGTGTGGCCGGCGTTCCAGGATGGCCGGATCGAGGAAATCCGCAACTATTGCGAAACCGACGTCGTCAATACCTACCTGCTGTATTGCCGGTTCCAGCTGATGCGCGGCGGCCTGACGCCGAGCGAATATGCGGACGAGATCCTGCTCGTGAAGAATTCGCTCGCGCAGGAGCCCGCGTCGCACTGGGCCGAATACCTGGCCGGTTTCGACGCGTGACGCGGGCGGCCCGCATGGCGGCCGTGATCAATTTCGATCGAGTTCGAGCACGACCGGCTGGTGATCCGATTCGCGCGCGTCGCCGTCGATTTCGCAGCGCGTGACGTGCGGCAGCAGCGTATCGGTCACGAACACGAAGTCGCATGCGAGCGGCCCGTCGGACCATTGCGCAGTGTCGTAGACGCCGGCGGTCGGCGGCGGCGTGCGGCCCGGGTGCCGGGCGATCCACGCATCGACGAACGACGGTGCGTCGGCGATCGGCTCGAGCATGCGCCGGTACGCGTCGCTGCCGAACGCGCTGTTGAAGTCGCCGCAGAGGATGGCATCGCGCGGTTGGCCGGTCTCGCTGAACGGCCCCGTGGCATTTTCGGCCGGCGCAGGCTGGTCGGCATGCGCACACGCTTCGCGGTGCCGGGCGCGCAATGCGTCGACCTGCGCGAGTCGCTGGCGCGCCGAATAGAATTCCAGATGCGTCGTGACGACCCGCAGCCGACCCGACGGTAACACCAGTTCGACGTCGAGCGCGACGCGCGGCATGGAAGGCGCGTCGGCGTCTGCCGGCCACCGCAGCAATTGGCGCAGCACGCGCCCGATCGGCAGCCGGGTCGCGACCGCATTGCCGAACTGGCGGCGCGGTGCGCCGGGTTCGAGCGGCGGCAGGTCGGCGCCGACCGCTTCGACGATCGTATAACCGGGCAGCAACGCCGCCAGTTCGGCGAACTGGTCGGGGCCGGGCTGGCCGGGCAGCGCGCCGAAACCGCGCGTGACTTCCTGCAGGCACAGCACGTCGAAGTCGCCGAGCCGGCGAGCGGCGGCGATCGTGCGCGGCAGGTCGACGACGCCGTCCGCGTCCCGACCCCATTGGATGTTCCAGTCGATCAGTCGCATGGTCGATTCTCCCGAGTCTCCTGAGTCTGTTGTGAGCAGAACGTGTGCCGCCGGCCGAGCTCGCGAGAGGCCGCGCATGCGGGCCGGCGGCGGGCGGCCTGCAGGTCGTTCCCGCATGACGTGGCGCGGCAGAGGCGTCAGTATTGACGCTTGCGCCACGAAAGCGGGCGACGCGGGCTTTCGTCGTCTACAATCTCGCCTTCTTCAACGTTTTGTCAGGAAAAGCTGGTGTCCGAAGCCGTCCCCACTTCTGCGCGCAAATCGAAAAATGCGCCCGTCGCGCCCGGGCCTGCCCCGGTTCTCGAGATTGAATCGCTCGACATGGAAGCGCGCGGTGTCGGCCGCACGGCGACCGAGGACGGCACGCCGGGCAAGGTGATCTTCGTCGAGGGTGCGCTGCCCGGCGAGCGCGTGACCTATTCGAGCTACCGTCGCAAGCCGAGCTACGAGCAGGCGACCGTTGTCGACATTCTGCGCCCGAGCGTGCTGCGCACGGAGCCGAAATGCAAATTCTTCGGCACCTGCGGCGGCTGCTCGATGCAGCACCTCGACATGCGCGCGCAGGTCGCGATCAAGCAGCGCGTGCTCGAGGACAACCTGTGGCACCTGTCGAAGCTGCGCGCCGAGACGATGTTCGCGCCGATCCACGGCCCGTCGTGGGGCTACCGGTACCGTGCGCGCCTGACCGTGCGCAACGTCGCGAAGAAGGGCGGCGTGCTGGTCGGGTTCCATGAAAGGAAGAGCAGCTATGTCGCCGACATGACGAGCTGCGAAGTGCTGCCGCCGCACGTGTCGGCGATGCTCGTGCCGCTGCGCCGGCTGGTCGAGGGGCTGTCGATCCGTGACCGGATGCCGCAGATCGAGCTCGCGGTCGGTTCGCAAGTCACGGCACTGGTGCTGCGCGTGCTGGAGCCGATCAATGCGGACGACGAGGCGCTGCTGCGCGCGTTCGCCGACGAGCACAAGGTGCAGTTCTGGCTGCAGCCGAAGGGCCCGGACACGGTGACGCCGTTCTATCCGCTCGACGTGCCGCTCGACTATACGCTGCCGGAGTTCGGCATCCGCATGCCGTTCAAGCCGACCGACTTCACGCAGGTCAACCATCAGATCAACCGCGTGCTGGTGGGTCGCGCGCTGCGCCTGCTCGCGCCGTCGCGCGACGATCGCGTGCTCGACCTGTTCTGCGGGATCGGCAACTTCACGCTGCCGCTCGCGCGGCTGTCGCGCGAGGTGATGGGCATCGAAGGCAGCGAGACGTTGACGACTCGCGCGCTCGCGAATGCGCGCGAGAACGGCGTCGACGGCCATACGACGTTCGCGTGCCGGAACCTGTTCGAGGTGACGGGCGACGACCTGCGTGCGCTCGGCGCCTTCGACAAGTTCCTGATCGACCCGCCGCGCGAAGGCGCGCTCGCGGTGTCGAAGGCGCTGGCCGAAATCGCGCAGAGCGGCGAAGGCCCGCTGCCGAAGCGCATCGTCTACGTGTCGTGCAACCCGTCGACGCTCGCGCGCGACGCAGGCCTGCTCGTGCACGAGGCCGCCTACCGGCTGAAGGGCGCCGGCGTCGTGAACATGTTCCCGAATACGTCGCACGTCGAATCGATCGCGCTGTTCGAGCGCGACTGAGCGGCGGCGGACGTAAAAAAACCGGCCCGAGGGCCGGTTTTTTCATCGGGTACGGCGAACGTCAGTTGCGGTTGCCGCCGAAGATGCCGAGCAGCGCGAGCAGGTTCGTGAACACGTTGTACAGGTCGAGGTAGATCGCGAGCGTGGCCGAGATGTAGTTCGTCTCGCCGCCGTTCACGACACGCTGGACGTCGAACAGCATGTAGGCCGAGAAGATCGCGATCGCGAGCACCGACACGGTGAGCATCAGCGCCGGCAGTTGCAGGAAGATGTTCGCGACCGACGCCAGCAGGATCACGATCACGCCCATGAACAGCCATTTGCCGAGCCCGGAGAAGTCGCGCCTGCTGACCGTGGCGATCGTCGCCATCGCGGCGAAGATGATGCCGGTGCCGCCGAACGCGAGCATGATCAGCGACGGGCCGTTCGAGAAGCCGAGGATGAAGCTCAGCAGGCGCGACAGCATCAGGCCCATGAAGAACGTGAAGCCGAGCAGCACGAACACGCCGGCCGCGCTGTTTTTCGTCCGCTCGATCGCGAACATGAAGCCGAACGCGATTGCGAAGAACGCGAGCAGGCTCATCATCGGGCTCGTGGCCGCGAACAGCGAGAATCCCGTCGCGACGCCGACCCATGCCCCCAGCACCGTCGGCACCATCGACAGCGCGAGCAGCCAGTACGTGTTCCGCAGCACGCGATTGCGAACCTCCGCGGTGCTGACGGAGCCGCCGCGGCCGAAATTGTACGGATAGTCGTTCATGGTTTCTCCTAACATTGAACGCATGGGCGTCCGGGGCCGGTTCGGCGCGCGCGGTGTGCGGCGCAGCAAACCGGAGCAGCTATGGCTAAGATACGTTCCGTGCCGCGAGGTTTCAATGCCGGGCGGCGCAAAAAACATATGGATTTGGAACCTTTCACTCGTGTAAGGGTTCAATCGCAATGATACACGGGATCGTGCTACAATAGCGGATTCATTTGAACCTGTAACTTCTTAATTTCTTGGAGTTTTTATGGCAATCGAGCGCACCCTGTCGATCATCAAGCCGGATGCGGTGGCAAAGAACGTGATCGGCCAGATCTACAGCCGTTTCGAAGGCGCCGGCCTGAAGATCGTCGCATCGCGCATGGCACACCTGTCGCGTGCGGACGCAGAGAAGTTCTACGCAGTTCACGCAGCACGTCCGTTCTTCAAGGACCTCGTCGATTTCATGATCTCGGGCCCGGTGATGATCCAGGTTCTGGAAGGTGAAGGCGCGATCCTGAAGAACCGCGACCTGATGGGCGCGACGGATCCGAAGAAGGCGGAAAAGGGCACGATCCGCGCCGACTTCGCCGACAGCATCGACGCGAACGCCGTGCACGGCTCGGACGCTGCCGAAACGGCCGCGGTCGAAATCGCGTTCTTCTTCCCGGAAATGAACGTCTACTCGCGCTAAGCCCTGGCTGGCAACAAGTAGGCAGGATTCAGCGCACGCGGCAAGGCAGCACATCATGACGAGCGAAACTTCCGTCAATCTTCTCGACTTCGATGCCGAGGGTCTTGTCGCGTACTGCGGCAGCCTCGGCGAGAAGCCGTTCCGCGCCAAGCAGTTGCAGCGCTGGATCCATCAGTACAACGCCGGCGATTTCGACGGCATGACCGATCTCGCGAAGTCCCTGAGAGAAAAGCTCAAGGGCCGCGCGTCGATCGTGATGCCCGATATCGTCAGCGATCACGTTTCCACCGACGGCACGCGCAAGTGGCTGATCGACGTCGGAAACGGCAATGCGGTCGAAACCGTTTTCATCCCGGAAGAGACGCGCGGCACGCTGTGCGTGTCGTCGCAGGCCGGGTGCGCGGTCAACTGCCGCTTCTGCTCGACGGGCAAGCAGGGCTTCTCCCGCAACCTGTCGACAGCCGAAATCATCGGTCAGCTCCGGATGGCCGAGTTTGCACTGCGTGCGTCGCTGGGTCGCGCACCCGGTCCGAACGGCAAGGCCGAACGGGTCGTCACCAACGTGGTGATGATGGGCATGGGCGAGCCGCTGCTGAATTACAGCGCGGTCGTGCCCGCGATGCGGCTGATGCTCGACGACAACGCGTACGGCCTGTCGCGCCGCCGCGTCACGTTGTCGACGTCCGGCGTGGTGCCGATGATGGACCGCCTCGGCGCCGAATTGCCGGTCGCGCTCGCCGTTTCGCTGCACGCGCCGAACGATGCGCTGCGCGACGAACTGGTGCCGCTCAACAAGAAGCATCCGCTTCGCGAGCTGATGGCCGCGTGCCAGCGCTATCTGAAAGTCGCACCGCGCGACTTCATTACTTTCGAATACTGCATGCTCGACGGCGTCAACGACACCGAAGCGCATGCGCGCGAACTGCTGGCCGTCACGCGTGACGTGCCCTGCAAGTTCAACCTGATCCCGTTCAATCCGTTTCCGGAATCGGGCCTCATCCGCTCGAAGCCGGAGCAGATCAAGCGCTTTGCACAGGTCCTCATCGACGCGGGTGTCGTCACGACCGTGCGCAAGACGCGCGGCGACGACATCGACGCCGCGTGCGGCCAGCTGGCCGGCGCCGTGAAGGACCGCACGCGCCTGGCGGAGCGAACGGGCGCAGCAGCAAAAATCATCGAAGTTCGGGCGATCTGACGGGGACGCCTGGTCGGGGCCGCATGGGTGCGGATGCCTGGACTTCTTGCGGTACAACACGCGAATAGCGATCGGTCGCGGCGCCTCGGCGCCGCGCATGATGTGGACAGTTGCGGGAGCCGGCGGCGCCCGCCAGTGAAGAAGAATCGACGCGAGGACAAGGATGAGTGAGCCGCAGCCGACCAACGGCGCAGAGACGAATGCCGCGAAGCCGGCACCGGCGGGGCTTGAAACGCTGGCGGCCGTCGGCAGCCGGCTGGCGCAGCTCCGGGAGGCGAAGGGCTGGACGGTCGACGACGTGTCGGCGCGGCTCAAGGTCGCTCCGCAGAAGCTGCGTGCGCTCGAGGCTGGCGACATCAGCCATTTGCCCGGCGTGACGTTCGCGCTCGGCGTCGTGCGCAGCTACGCGAAGATGCTCGGCGTCGATCCGGAGCCGTTCGCCCACGCATTGCGCCGCGAGCGTGGCGTGCAGGAAGTCGATCTGTCGATGCCCGCGTCGTCGGGGACGGATCTGCCGCGCGGCCGCGTGTCGATTCCGCTTGGCGGGTCGTCGCACCATCATCCGTGGCTGTGGGGGACGGCGATCGTCGTCGTCGCGGTGATCGCGGTACTCATGTGGCACACTGGCGGCGATTCGTCGAGCTGGCTCGCGCGCTTCAAGGGCGGCGGTGCCGAACACGCGTCGGCGGCCAGCGCGCCGGCGGCGTCTTCCGTCGAAGCGGCAGCCGCGGGCGGCGCATCGGCAGCAGCCGTCAACGAAGCCCCGGCGCAGGTTGCGGCATCCGCCGTGGCGCCGCAGGCCGTTGCGTCGGCTGCTCCGGCTCCGGCCTCGGCCGCGACGGCCGCCGCGCCCGCGTCGCAGCCGGTCGTCGCGACGGCCGCGGCGAGCAGCGCGGCCGTGCCGGCCCAGCCCGCGAGCGTCGTGGTCGCGGCAGGCCAGTCGATGGTCGAACTGAAGGTCAAGCAGGATTGCTGGTTCAGCGTGCGCGACAAGAGCGGCAAGGAACTGTTCTCGGCGCTGGTGCGGGCCGGCGAGACGAAGCAGGTCGCCGGCGACGGTCCGTTCAAGGTCACGATCGGCAACAAGGCAGGCCTTGATACGGTCGCGTTCGACGGAAAGCCGGTCGATCCGGCAAAATATTCGGCAGCGCGGGGTAACGTGGCGCGGTTCACGCTGCCCTGACGTCAAGCGCCGTGGCGCAGGCCTGTCCTGGACAGGCCGCGAGGGCACGGCGCTTTTTCAATTCATGCGCCGCCTCGCGGCGCATTCCGCGTAAATGGATCTATCGATGCAATCCGAAGCTCAATCCCCACGCAGCAGTCAGATTTGTTCAACCGAGCCGGTGTTCGGCGGGCATCAGCCGCGTCGCGTGTCGCATGCGGTGGATGTTCGTTGGGGCGGGCAGCTCGTGACGATCGGCGGTGATGCGCCGGTGCGCGTGCAGTCGATGACGAATACCGACACGGCCGA